>NZ_JBHJUK010000017.1:0-75456 GCF_042266225.1 Kitasatospora sp. NPDC056181 | reverse complement strand
CGGCGGGTTCTTCTTTGTGGGGGGGCGGGTGCGGCCGGCGCGCCCCCCCCCCCGGGCCGCCCCCGCGGGCCCCCCACGGCTGTTCCGGGGACTTCCGCTCAGGCCGCGGTGGCCTTCCCGGCGGCGACCAGCGCGCGGAGCGAGGTGCGCTGGGCGTAGGCCATCAGCGTGATGGTCAGGGCGGCCATCACGACCGCGAAGGCGACGTGGCCGAGGGTGGAGGTGACTCCGAAGCCGATCGCGCCCAGGGCCACGTGGCTGCCGATGCGCAGGCCGAGCAGGGCGAGGGCGATGTTGCGGGTGCTCTTGCCGCGCCACAGCAGCGCCGCGAGCTTCAGTCGCGGGCGCAGCACGGTGAGGGAGACCGCGATGTTGGCGGCGATCAGTGCGACCAGGGCGGGCCAGGCCGCGGGGAAGGCGTGCAGCAGGTCGAAGGCGCCGGCGATGCCACCTTCGAAGCCGAAGTACCAGGTGGGGAGGCGCAGTTCCGCGACGGTGGGCACCGGCTTGGCGGCCTCGCCGGCAATGGTGGCAGTGGTGGTGGCGGTGGCTTCGGTCTCAGTGGCCGCGCTGCTCATGGTGTCCCCCGGTTCGGTCCTCGTCCGGCCCTCGCCGGCGAGTACGACTATGCCGGTAGGCCGGTTGCCGCCGGAAGGATCCAACCTCACGTCTACCGTATGACGACTGTCATATGACGAGGCCGCACGTCGGATGGCCACCCGTCGGATGGTCGCCCGGCGGATGGCCACCCCGCCGGCGTGGCCATCCGACGGCGGTGCCACCGCGCCGACGGGGCCATCCCGTCGGCGAGGCGGCGCCGCCACGCCACCGCGCCGCCGCACCGCGGGCGTCAGGCCACCTGCCCGCCCACGCCGCTGCGGCCGGCCGGGACGCCCTCGATGGTGACGACGGTCCGGCCTCGGGCCTCCTCGCCGAGGACGGCGGCGAGGGCGTCGGTGGTGGCGGCGATCAGTCGGGCCGGCGCGTCCGGCACCTGGTCGAGGTGGTAGGCGGCCTCCCTCATGCTGAGGGTGACCTGCGGGGCATCGTCAGTCGTCGGTACGCCGCCGACGCCCCGGCGGTGCTGCGGGACGCCGATCAGCTCGACCCCGACGATCGGCCGGACGCCCTCGCCGAACACGCTGACGATCGCGTCGGTGAGGGCGCGGATGAGCCGGGGTTCGACGGTCCCGTCGAGGGCTTCCTCGCGGATGTGCAGGCTGTAGTGCGGCATGGTGGAGCTCCGTTCGGCTCGTTCGTACCATGGGCGTGCAGTTCGCTTTGCACGTAAAACATCTTTGAGTTCAAAGGTAACTGGAGAGGGGTGTGCGATGTCAACGCCGCAGGCGGGCGACGAGGGCACCGACGGCGGCGGCGCCGACGACGCGGTCCGTGCGCTGCTGTTGCTCATGCCGCGGATGGTCGGCAGGGTGAAGAAGATCCCGCCGCCCGAGGCGCTGCGCTCCTTCGCCCTCGCCCCCCGGCACCTGTCGCTGCTCTCCTACCTGCTCCTCGACGGCCCGCTCACCGTCAACGAGCTGGCCGCCCGCCTGGAGGTCGCGCCGACCACGGTGAGCCTGATGGTCGGCGAACTGAGCCGTCAGGGCATCCTGGAGCGCCGCGAGGACGAGGCCGACCGGCGGCGGAGGATCGTCGCCATCGCCCCCGACCAGCAGCCCGCCATCGCCGGCTGGCTCGCCCCGGGGGCGGCGGCCTGGCGCAAGGCGCTGGCGCCGCTGACCCCGGAGCAGCGGCGGATGTTCGTGGACACGCTGCGCGCGTACGAGGCGGCGGTCACGGGGGAGTCGGGTACCGGGAAGTCGGGTACGGGGAAGTCGGGCGCGGGCGGGCGCTGAGGCCCGTTGCGGACGGCCGGGGGTTCAGCGTCGCGCGTGACGGATCTTCAGCCGTCCCATCCCCACGGCCCGGGAGATCCGGATCCTCGGGCTACCGGGCCGGGAGTGCCGACCGGCCCGGTAGCGCCGCCCGGCCCGGTAGCGCGGGGCCTTCCACCCGGCTTTCAGCTCCTCGACGTCGACGACCGCGTCACGGGGAACCGTGATCCTGGCGCTGCCGGTGCCGAGGTGCAGCTCGATGTCGACGACCGGGGGCTCGACGACCGCCCGGGAGAGGTTCAGGCGCACCCGTCCGAACGCGGACTCGACCTTGAGGACGCGCGGCACCCGCCACGCCCTGCGCCGCCGGATCCGCCCGGCGGGAGCGATCGTCGACGTGGTGCCCGGACTCCCCTGCGGGAGCGAGGCCGGCACCGACGCGAGCTCGCCGTGCGTCCCGGCGGTGAGCAGCTGGTCCAGGCGCTCGTCCATCTCCCGGTGCGAGATGTGCCCTTCGGCGTACGCCTCCTGCAGGCGCCGTACGGCCGTGTCGCGGTCGTGTTCGCTGATCGGTGGCGGCGGGCCGTACGGCGGAGGGGTCACCTTCCCCACTCCCACCCGGGATCGGCGGGGTGAGGGCGCCAAAGTCCTTGACGGGAAAGGGAATCGGAGGGGCGGCCGGCGGCTCGGCACCGTGCTGCCGCGGCATCGTGGCATCGAGGCGCGGGCGCGTGGATGCCGGCCGTCACCGCCCCGGAGGAACGGGAACGCGTGCCGCGCCCGACCGCACCACGGGCGGTCCGTGGTCCCGGCAACCGACTGCGGGGGCGGAAGGACCGAAGTGGGCTGCCTTTCTGAGGGACCGTCGATCCGCACCCGAACATCGCCCGCCGGCGTCCACGGTGGAACCCGCTCCACCGCCGCGCGACCCGGACGGAGCGGGCTGCGGAGCCTGCCAGGCGCTGTGCAACATAACGCCCCGCTCGCGGCGTCTTAGTGATGTCAGGGTTCGTCGGACCGGGAGGGCGCGACACGCGGGGTGCGACACGCGAAGTCACGGTTGTACGGGTGCGGATCGGGTGTCGGCACGCGCCTGCGGGCGGGTGGCGGTCCTCCGGTACGGATTCGTTCGGTCCGTGCCGTCGGCGGGGGGGGGCTTGGTGAATTCCGAGGACTCCGTATTTCCTCCTGCCGTTTTGGAAAGTGTACGAAGGAGCCAGAGGGAGCTTGACGTGGGTGGCCCCAGGCCTTTGTTGCACGGCCGTGACAGATTGCACGAGAAATCGTTCGATTCATGGGACGGCGGGGGCTTAGCATCCCGATATGACCTCGAATACCCCGCCGATATCGAATTCACCAGACGGTGAAGAAGCCCCTCCGGCCCGGAGGTCGCCGCTTCGGCTGGTCCGCCACGGCGGGACCTTCCTGCTCGTGAGCGTGCTCTCCGGTGGGCTGCTGGCGGGCTTGGCCCTGCCCGCCGTCGGCGCGCTCGGGCTGACGGCCAAGAACACGGCGGAGAGCTTCGAGGACATCCCGGACGACTTCAAGACCCCGCCGCTGACCCAGGCCACCCAGATCTTCGACGCCAAGGGCGGCCTGATCGCCAAGGTCTACGAGCGCGACCGCACCGTCCTGGCCGCCGACCAGATGTCGCCGTTCATGCGGCAGGCGCAGGTCGACATCGAGGACGCCCGCTTCTACGAGCACGGCGCCGTCGACCTCAAGGGCGTGCTCCGCGCGGTCGGCAAGAACGCGGAGAGCGGCACCGCCTCCCAGGGCGCTTCGACGCTGACCCAGCAGTACGTGAAGAACGTCAACGTGGAGCAGGCCGGCGACGACCAGGCCGCCGTCCGGGAGGCCCAGCGCAAGACCCTGGGCCGCAAGATCCAGGAGCTGAAGGTCGCGATCAAGCTGGAGGAGGACCTGACGAAGGAGCAGATCCTCACCAACTACCTGAACATCACCTTCTACGGCCACCAGGCCTACGGGGTCGAGGCCGCCTCCCAGCGGTACTTCAGCAAGAGCAACAAGGACCTCACCGTCGCCGAGGCCGCCACGCTGGCCGGCATGGTGCAGAACCCCTCGTCGTTCGACCCGGTGCGCTACCCGGAGAACACGGTCAAGCGCCGCAACGTGGTGCTCGACAAGATGGTCGAGAACAAGCACATCACCGCGGACCAGGCCAAGGAGGCCAAGGCCGCCCCGCTGGGCCTGAAGTTCAAGGACCCGCAGAACGGCTGCATCACCGCGAGGGCGGGCATGGGCTTCTTCTGCGTCTACGTGCGCGAGGTGGTCAAGCAGGACCCGGTCTTCGGCAAGTCCGCCGCCGAGCGGAAGAAGTTCTGGGACCAGGGCGGCCTGAACATCTACACCACCCTCGACCCGGACAAGCAGGCCGCCGCGCAGGACGCGGTGAGCGGCAACGTGCGGGTCACCGACAGCGTCTCGGCCGCCGCCACCATGGTCGAGCCCGGATCCGGCAAGATCCTGGCGATGGCCCAGACCCGCCCGTACGGCCTGGTGAAGGAGAAGAACCAGACCGTCGTCAACCTCAACGTCGACGCGTCGATGGGCGGCGGCAACGGCTTCCAGCCCGGCTCCACGTTCAAGCCGGTCGTCGCGGCGGCGGCGCTGGAGGCGGGCCTGCCGCCGACCCAGGAGTACTCGTCCCCGAACAGGCTCGAGTACCCGACCATGAAGATGTGCGAGGGGACCTGGAAGAACACCGGCCGCCCCAAGACGGTGGTGCCCAACGAGTCCGCGAGCGAGAAGGGCCCCTACCAGCTGAAGCAGGCGATGGCCCTGTCGGTGAACACCTACTTCGTGCAGATGGAGGAGGAGATCGGCCTCTGCCCGGTCAAGCAGATGGCCAACAAGCTCGGCATCACCGCCAAGGCCAGCGGCAAGCCCCTGGAGGAGGTCCCCGCGATGGCCCTGGGAGTTGAGGAGGTGAGCCCGTTGACCATGGCCAACGTCTACGCGACCTTCGCCGCCGAGGGCAAGTACTGCACCCCGAAGGCCATCACCAAGATCACCACGGTGGACGGCAAGGACGTCCCCGCCCCGGCCGGCCAGTGCACGCAGGTGTTCTCCGAGGACACGGCCCGGGCGCTGAACACCATCCTGAACGGCGTGACCGAGAACAACGGGACCGGCGCGGCGCTCAACCTGGAGGGCAACCGGCAGATCGCCGGCAAGACCGGCACCTCGGACCACAAGAAGGCCGCCTGGTTCAGCGGCTACACCCCGCAGCTCGCCACCTCCGTCTGGCTCGGCGGCCCCAACGGCGGCGTCGAGATGCGGAACATCACCATCAACGGGAAGTACCACACCGAGGTGTTCGGCGCCGACGGCCCCGGTCCGATCTGGCGCGACGCGATGAACCAGGCCCTGCGGGGCGCGCCCAAGCAGTCCCTGAAGATGGCCGACATCCCCGACCCGGCCCCCAAGCCCGACCCGACCCAGACCGCGACCGGCAGCCCGAACGCGCCGGCCACCACCCCGCCGGCCACCACCCCGCCGGCCACCACCCAGCCCGGCCCGCGCCGCTGACACCGGCGCGGGCGGGACGGGCGCGTCGTGGGACCGGGGGTGAGGTCCGGGCCCCCGGGTTCCGGACCCCGCCGGCCCCGGCCTCCGGACCCCGCCGGGCGCCGGCCGGCGGGGTCCGGACACGAGGGCCCGGCATCCCGGTGGGTCAGGTCAGGCGGGATCCTGGACCGGCAGCGCCGCCACCATCGGATGGTCCTTCTCGATCAGGCCGAGCCTCGCGCTGCCGCCCGGGGAGCCGAGGTCGGTGAAAAACTCGGCGTTCGCCGTGTTGAACGCCTGCCACGGCTCTGGGGTGTCGTCCTCGAAGTAGATCGCCTCGACCGGGCAGACCGGTTCGCAGGCGCCGCAGTCGATGCACTCGTCGGGTTGGACGTAGAGCATCCGCTCCCCCTCGTAGATGCAGTCGACGGGGCACTCGTCCAGGCACGCCTTGTCCTTGACGTCCACACAGGGCAGGGCGATCACAAACGTCATCGGGCTGCCGTCCTCTCCGGGTCGGTGCTGCTTGCCGCTCTGGCGCAGCCGACCGTAGGGCCTCAAGTAAACTTGAGGTCAAGAGGAGGCTGTGCATGACGACCCATCGGCCCGGCGGTTCAGGGGCGGCCCCGGACGACTGGCTGGGCATCGGCGAGGTCAGCGCGCGGACCGGGGCGGCGGTGTCCGCCCTGCGGTTCTACGAGGAGCTCGGTCTGATCTCGTCCGAACGCGACGAGCGCAACCAGCGCCGCTACCCACGGCACATGCTGCGCCGGGTCGCCCTGGTCTCGGTGGCGAAACGGATCGGCATCCCGCTGCAGGACCTCCGGGAGGCGTTCGCCGACGTGCCGCTCGACCGGCCGCCGAGCCACCACGAGTGGCAGCGCGCCTCGCGCGGCTGGAAGCGCCGTCTGGAGGAGCGCCGACAGACCATCGAACGGCTTGAGGCCGAACTCACGGGGTGCATCGGCTGCGGCTGCCTCTCGATGAAGGCCTGTGCCCTGCTGAACCCCGGCGACGAACTCGGCGAGGACGGCGTCGGACCCCGACGCCTCTGAGCGATTCCGGAGCCGGCCCTCGCTTGAGGAGCCCGCCGGTCCGGCGTGATCAGAAGGAGAGGGGCCGGCCGGCGGCCGGGCGCCGGAACAGGGCGGTGAGGAGGACCGGGATGCCGAAGAGCGGCGAGCCGGCCGGCTGGGGCTCCATCGGGCGGATCTCGATCTCGGTGAAGTCGGAGAAGAGATGGCGGAGTTCGTCCGGCGTGTAGGCGAGTCCGCCCTCCAGCCGGCCGTTGCGATACAGCTCCTCGTCGGGCAGTTCGCAGCCCATCGCCCCGGCGGCGAAGGCGTTCACGACGAGGTGGCCGCCGGGCGCGAGGACGCGGTCGAGGAGCGCGAGGTAGCTGACCCGGCGGTGCGGCGGGAGGTGGTGCAGGCAGCCCGAGTCGTACACCAGGTCGTACTGCTGGTGCGGGAGTTCGACGTCGAAGATGTTCCCGCAGTGGAACCGGACGTTGGCGCCGGCCTCGGCGGCCCGCTCCCGCGCCCAGGCGACCGCGGTCGGGGAGAGGTCGACGGCGTCCACCTCGAAGCCCAGCGAGGCGAGGTGGACGGCGTTGCGCCCCGGCCCGGTCCCGAGGTCCAGCGCGCGGCCGAGGGCGGCGAGCAGGCCGCGGTCGAGGTAGGAGACGAGGTTCTCGTCGGGCTTCGGGACGAAGAACGGGCGGTCGGCGGTGCGGTCCGAGTAGAAGGCGTCCCACCAGTCGGAGGCGCCGTCGGTCCAGCGGTCGGCCTCGGGGAGGAAGAGCCGGTCCAGCAGGCGCAGGACGTCTTCGGTGGTACGGATGTCGCGATGCATTCACAGCCCCCTGTACGGGCGGACGTCGTCCCGTCCGCTGCTGTGAATTTTAGTGCCGGGAGAGTGGGAAATCCCTGGTCAGAGATGGTGCGACGGCTCCCCCTGCCGCCCGGCTGGGCCCCTTCCGCGGCCCGGGAACCCCATCCCCCGCAGGCCCCCCTGCGAGTCCGGCCGGACCGCCTCGGGAGGGCGTCACGGGCCCTTCCCGGGCGTCGGCCGCCCCTGCGCTTCCGGGGGTCCGGATAACGCTTTCGCCACGGTCGGGGGGTGCCTCCGGGATCGCCTCCGGGGTGCCTCCGTGGGTGCCGGCCGGGTGGGCCCGCGGGGTGCCGAACGGGTGGACACGCGGACGGACGACCGGGCCGGGAGCCTTCGGCACGGGCCCGGGATGGTGACCTTGCCGCCTGAGCCCTGACCTGGAAGAGGCGCCCCGAGATGAGACGTACCCCCGCCCGCCGTGTGTTCGCCGCAGCGCTGCTCGTGGCGGCCGTGCTGTTCCCGACGACGGCGACGCCCGCCACGGCCGCCCACGGCGCCGCGTCCGACCGGTACGAGCAGGACGGGTACCCGACGGACGGTCTCGGGCCCGAGCTGACCGCCCGGCTGGACAAGGCCGTCGAGGACGTCCGCCGGCAGGCCGGCATTCCCGGCGTCATCGCCGGACTCTGGATGCCGGGCCAGGGGAGCTACGTCCGCGCGACCGGGGTCGCCGACACCACCACCCGCAGGCCGATGAGTACCGACCTCTTCATGCGGATCGGCAGCGAGACCAAGACCTTCACGGTCACCGCGCTGCTGGAGCTCGTCGACGAGGGCCGGATCGGGCTGGACGACCCGATCTCGGCCTACGTCGACTGCGTGCCCGACGGTGAGCGGATCACGCTGCGCCAGCTCGCCGAGATGCGCAGCGGCCTCTTCCCGTACACAGCCGACCCGGACTTCATCCGGACGCTGGAGGGCGACCCGGGCCGCACCTTCACACCACAGGAGCTCCTCGCGTACGGCTTCAAGCACGACAACACGGCAAAGCCCGGTGAGACGTTCCAGTACTCGAACACCAACCTGATCCTGCTCGGCCTGGTGGTCGAGAAGATCGGCGGCCACCCCCTCGCCGACTTCATCCACCAGCGGGTGCTCCGCCCCGCCCACCTGCGCAACACGCTGTTCCCGGCGGGCTCCGAGTTCCCCGAGCCGCACGCACGCGGCTACACGAACCAGACGCCGAGCGGCGAGATCGGCGACTCCACGGACTGGAACCAGAGTTGGGCCTGGGCAGCAGGGGCGATGATCTCGGACCTGCACGACCTGCGCCGCTGGGCGGAGGTCGTCGCCACGGGAAGGCTGCTCAGCCCGCAGACGCAGGCGGAGCGGCTCAAGACCCTGCCGACCGGCTTCCCGGGGACCAGCTACGGCCTCGGCATCTTCGAGACCGGCGGCTGGATCGGGCACAACGGATCGACACCGGGCTACGAGAGCGTGACTGTCTACCTGCCGTCGCGGAAGGCCACCCTGGTGCTCCTGATCAACACGGACGTCTCGTACCAGGGGCAGGAGCCGAGCACGCTGCTCGCACGGGCGATCACCGAGATCGTGACCCCGGACAACGTCTACGACCGCGCGGTCCCCCCGCGGTAGGGGAGTGGGGGAGTAGGGGAGTGGGGGAGAGCAGGAGGGGCAGGCTCGGGCGCGTCCACGCCCGGGCCTGCCCCTCTGCGGCTCCGGTGGGTCAGAGCTCTCCGGCGTGGATGGCGGTGATGAAGGATCGCCAGGCGTCGGCCGTGAAGGTGAGCGCAGGCCCGTGGGGGTCCTTGCTGTCCCGGACGGGAACGGTGTTGGGAACGCCGTCGGCGACCTCGATGCAATCGCCACCCTCGCCGCCGCTGTAGCTGCTCTTGCGCCAGGCCAGGTCAGTTGTCACAGTCATGCCCCTCCTTGACTCCGGTGAGTCAGAGTTCGCCGGCGTGGATGGCGGTGATGAAGGCGCGCCAGGCGTCGGCGGTGAAGGTGAGCGCCGGCCCATGGGGGTCCTTGCTGTCCCGCACGGGCATGAGTCCGTGAAATCCGTCAGCGACCTCGATGCAGTCGCCTTCGCCATTGCTGTAGGTGCTCTTGCGCCACTTGGCGCCTTGGAGGTCGTGCTTCATTCGCTGTGCTCCTCTGCGACTTTTCTCAACCAGGAGATGGACTTCTCGGGTTGGACCGATGCCGCCATGAGGCGAAGGAATGCATCCTCGTGGCGGGCGACCTCAGCTGGGCGCTCCGTGTAGATGCTGCTGGTTGTTGCCTCGGAGTAGGCCACGCTGCCTGGGATGTCGCTGAATGACAGCACCGAGAAGGATGCTCCCATGGCAGCATGCGCCCCAGCTGAGAACGGGAGGACCTGGATGGTGACGTTAGGTCGCTCGTCGGCCATGTCGGCCAGGTGATTCAGCTGCTCGGCCATTGCGGGACCGTCGCCTACGGGGCGTCGTATCACCGCCTCGCCGATGATGGCCCAGAGCTGGGGCGGGTCATGTCGGTCGAGGATTTGTTGACGTGCCATTCGGAGTGCCACTCGGCGTTCGACATCCTCCGTGGACTCCGTCGGTTTCATCGCCCGAATGACGTGTCGGGCGTACTTCTCGGTCTGGAGAAGCCCCGGAACCAGCTCGCACTGATAGGTGACGATCTTCGTGGCGTCGGATTCGAAGCCCACGTAGGCGCGAAACCATTCGGGTAGGGCATCGCCGTAGGCGTGCCACCAACCCTGCTGTCGACTCTGCCGGGTGAGGCTGAGGAAGTGCTTCACCTCTTCGGGTGAGCTGACGCCGTAGTGAGCGAGCAGCTTGGCCGCATCCCGTTCTTGCAGGGGAACTTGCCCGCTCTCGATCCTGCTCAGCTTCGAAGCGGACCAACCGAGCGCAGCGGCCACATCCTTGGCGTTCATCTCGCGCGAGGCGCGCAACTTGCCAAGTTCGCCGCCGAGCCTACGCCGCAGCACGGTCGGACTGCCCACTCGTCACACTCCCTGCCTGGTTGGTTCCGTGCATAGTCTGCCACCCCCTTCTGGGGCTCAACCATCCTTCATGATCGCGCAATTGCTTGGCGGAAGCGGTTGCATGCAATCGCCCCGAGAGGGCACTCTACAGGGAGTAACTCGACGGTTCGTCTGAGTGATCAAGGCGGCTGGTCGCCGGGCATTCCTTTGCCCTCCGCTGCCCGCCTCTCCTCTCCAACTCGCCATCACCTCACTGCGCCTGGAAGGTGGCTCCCCCATGTGCGAAATCGCTGACCTGACCCCTGTCCCCGCCGCCCGGACCGACTGCTGGCTGCCGCGCAGCCGGCGATCGCCCGCCGAGGCCCGCCGGCAGCTCGAACGGCTGCTCGCGCGCGTCCCCGATGGCCAACGCTTCGCCGACGTCGGGCTGTTGCTGGTCTCCGAGCTCGTGACCAACGCCGTCGTGCACGGCACGCCCCTCGGTCGCAGGGTGCTCCTCGTCCTCGACCTCGACCCCTCCCGGCTCCGGATCGAGGTCCACGACGCGCGGACGGACCGCGGGCCCGTTCTCCGCCCGGTCGACGCGGACGACGAGTCCGGGCGGGGGCTCATCCTCGTCAAGTCCCTGGCCAGCCGCTGGGGTTGCTGCCCGCGGGTGGGCGTCGGCAAGATCATCTGGGCCGAGATCGCCCCCGCTGCCACCCCCCTCGCGGAGCGTGTCGCATGAGGGAGGCCCGTCTCGTCACGGCCGAGATCACCGGGATCATGCCGCCGACGACCTATCCGCTCCTCCCCGAGGCTCTGGACTCGCTCTGGTCCGCCCTCCGGTTCCACCCGCTCCGCAGACCGCAGTGGGCGTGGTTCGAGCGCTACCTCACCGGCCCCTGTGCCGAGCGCGTCGTCGCCGAACACCTCAACTACACCGGGCCGTTGTGCCTCCCGGTCGTCCTCCCCGGGGGCGTCCAGCACCTTCGCATCCACTGGACCGAGACGGAGGCCGGCCGATGATCCAGCGCATCTGCCCCTGGTGGTTCTTGCACTGCTCCCGTGCCCCCGTCGCGCGCCTCCTGCGTGCCGAACGCCGGCGCCTCGACGCCGAGTTGTCCCGTGTCTTCCCGGCCGCGTCCGCCCGCATCCGGGAACGTGTCCTGGCCTCGCTCGCCTCGCAGCACCCACGCTGACGACGCTGCGCTCACCCCGGAGCAGGAAGTCGGCCCCGTCGACTTCCTGCTCCGCCACCCGCAGACCCTCCAGGGCGCCAGTGGGCACGGGTTCGCGTGATCAATGAGTTCCTTGCGCCCGGTCGTCGAACAGCCGGCCGCCGGCCTCACGACAACGGACGGGCTTCGTACGGGCTCGCCATCGATGCCTTGCCGCCTTTCTGCAGTTCCCCGGGCCGGCGCGACCCGATGGGCTCTGCCCGAGCCTCGGCAACGTTGGTCAGGACCACGCCGTGCACGGACTCGGCGAGCAACGGGGCGGGGTGGGGGTGTGGGAAACCGCCGTATCGACTTGGGTGTCAGCACGGTGGGCTGCTGCTGCGGTGGCCCGGCACGCTGGGGCAGGAAGAGCGCAGGCAGGCAACAGGAACAGGAGTGATCGGTGAAGGCACGTGCGGGGGCCGCAGCACTGTGGGTGGGGATTTGCGCGGTGGCGGTATCGGGGATCTTCCCTGCGGCTGCGGCTGCGGCTGCGGCGGAGCGGGCGCCGGCCTCGCCGCCCGCCGGCCTCAAGGCGGCCGTCGAGCAGACGGTCGCGGACGGATTCCCGGCTGCCGTGGCGTATGCCAGGAACGGAGCGCGGGAGTCACGGATGGCGGCGGGGCTCGCGGACACGGCGACCGGCGAGCGAGCCCGGCCGGACCAGCGGTTCCGGATCGCCAGCAACACCAAGTCGTTCGTGTCGACGGTGCTTCTGCAACTGGAGGGCGAAGGGCGGCTCTCGCTCGACGACAGCGTGGAGAAGTGGCTGCCCGGAGTGGTCCGGGGCAGCGGCAACGACGGCGGGGCCATCACCGTCCGGCAGCTGCTCAACCACACCTCGGGCATCTACGACCCCACCAACGAGCCGGAGTTCTTCGCCCCCTACCTGGAGCGCCACGACTGGAGCCACGTCTACACCCCTCGGGAGGTGATCGCCCGCGCCGTCCGGCACGAGCCGCTGTTCGCGCCCGGCGGCGGGTGGTCGTACTCCAACACCAACTACCTGCTCGCCGGGCTGGTGATCGAGGCGGTCACACATCGAAGCGCGTCCTCCGAGATCCATCGGCGGATCCTCGCCCCGCTCGGTCTGGACGACACCTCCTTCCCGCTGACCGATCCGACCGTTCACGGCCCTCATCTGCACGGGTACGACCTCAAGGGACGCGATGTGACCCGGTTCAGCCCGTCGTACGACTGGACCGCCGGCGCCATGATCTCGACCGTCGACGACCTGGCCCGTTTCCACCGGGCCCTGTTCACCGGCAAGCTGCTGCGCCCCGCCCAGCAGCGCGAACTCCTGACCACGGTGGAGTTCCCCGACGAGCCGGCGTACGGACTCGGCGTGCAGCGCGAGGAGGTGACATGCGGCTCGGGGGCGGACGCCAGGCCGGTCGGTGTCTGGTCGACCGACGGCGCCGGGCCCGGCTACACCAGTATGTCCCTCACAACCGCCGACGGTGAGCGCCAACTGGTCTTCGCCGTCAACGTCTACGACCTCGGCGCAGAGCTGAGGAAGGAGAGGCCCGTCCCGTCTCGCAGTGAGGGGCTGTTGAAGGCGCAGACGGCGGCCCTGTGCGACTGAGGCACTGTCACGGCCTCTGCGCTCATGAAGGGCACCGGCCGCCCCGCCGGCCGGTGCCTCGAACGCCCCGTTCGCCGGTGGCTCCTACGCCGGTGGCTCCTAGTCCCGCTTGAAGAGCAGCCCCAGCACCGAGCGGGCCAACTCCTCCACGTCGCCGTTCTCGCTCTCCGGCAGGGCGCCGCTCAGCCAGAGGCCGGCGAAGCCGTGGGCCAGAGACCATGCCGCGATCGTCGTCGCCCGGTCCGGCTGCTCGCCCGGCGCCAACTTCCGTGCACTCGCGGCCAGTACCGCGCCCGCGCGCTCGCGGGCCGTCGCCATGCCGGGGTCGTCGGCCCGGTACAGCTCCGGCCGGAACATCACCTCGAAGTACGGCCGGTGGTCGACGGCGAAGCGCACGTACGCGACGCCAGCGCCGTACGGATCGCCGGCCGCGCGCTCCAGGCTGTCGGCGAACAGCTCGAAGCCCTCGGCGGCGACCGCCGTCAGTACCCCCGTCTTGTCCCCGAAGTGGTGCGCGGGCGCCGCGTGCGACACCCCCGCACGCCGGGCCAGCTCGCGCAGGCTCCAGCCGGACGGGCCGGACTCGGTGATCGCGGCCAGGGCCGCGTCCAGTACCGCGCGGCGCAGGTTGCCGTGGTGATAGCTCGGCTGGTCACTCTGTCCCACCGCTGCTCTCCAGTCGTTCGAGGTGTCGCTCCAATGTATCTAGGCATTGACAAGATTGCCCGCCTGCCCCAATCTTTCCACTGACAAGATTCCAGGATCGGAGGACGGGATGATCCCGCTCATTGCCCTCGTCGGCGGCTTCGCCGTTCTGCGCCTGCTCGGCCTGCTGGCCCTCGACGGCCTCGACGCCTGGCAGCCCGCCCTGCGCGGCGGCCTCGCGCTGATGTTCGCCACCACCGGCGTTCCGCACTTCGTCGCGTCCTGGCGTCGCGACTTCGTCGCGATGATCCCGCCGGCGCTGCCCCGGCCCGACCTGTTGGTCACCCTCACCGGTGTCCTGGAGCTGGCCAGCGCCGTCGGCCTGATCGTCCCCCCGCTCGCGCCGCTCGCCGCCGCCGGCCTGGCGCTGCTGATGCTCGCGATGTTCCCGGCCAACGTGTACGCGGCCCGCGGCGGACTCACCCTCGCCGGAAAGCCGGTGACGCCGCTGCCCGCCCGCAGCGCCCTTCAGGTGGTCTTCGTCGCGGCCGCCGTCGCCGCGGCGCTCTGAAATACGCGAACGGAGTGGGAAGTCGGCCCGTCCGACTTCCCACTCCGCATGCGTGCCGGCTCCGGTCCTCCTACAGGAGCGCCAGCAGCTGCTTCGTGTGGCCGGGAAGCTCCACGTCGGCCAGGCCGGTGATGAGGTCGCGCAGGGGCATGGGCTGGTCGGCCAGGAGCGCGCCGTTGGACAGGAGCAGGGTGGGCACCCGGATGTCGAGTTCGACCTCGCTCAGCATGGGTCCGCCGAGTGCGCAGAGGGCCTGTCCCTGGAGGCGGACGCGGTCGCGCAGCCCCGCGTTGTCGCCCGCGAGTGCGATGACCCGGTCGATGGTCCAGGTGTCGAGCGCCGCGCGGTTGTCGTACGTGGCGATGGCCCCCGAGGCGACGGAGGAGACGGCGCTGATGGTGGCCGCGCTGACGAGGGAGACATGCGCCAGGATCTGGTCGGCGTTCCACTCGCCGGCCGGCGGGGTGGGGCTCGGTCCGTCGGAGTCGGCCACCGTGGCGGCGGCGTCCAGGAGGGTGCGGTAGGCGTCTCGGAGCGGGGTCGTGTCCAGCATGTTCTCTTCCTTCTGCGGTCGGGCGCGGAGTGAACTGCGGGGTGAACTGCGGGGTGAACTGCGGGGCGATGACGGGAGGGGTGGTGGCGGGAGGGGTGGTGGCGACCGCCGCCCCGGGCGTCAGGCGTGCGTGCCGGACATCTCCCAGGGTGCCTGCGGGAGGACGTCGCCGGTCTCCAGCAGCGACTTGAGGTTGGCCAGCACGGCCGGCCATCCGCGCGAAATGCCTTTGAGCATCTCCACGTTGGGGAGGTTCTCGTGGGTCACGGTGAGGCGGACGATGTCCTCGTGCGGTTCGACGAGGAAGGTGACGACCGACGGCTCCCTCGGCGCCTCGGCGTCCGGGGAGTCCTCGAACGTGATGCTCAGCAGCGTCGGGGGCTCGGCCCTGAGGACCTTGCCGACGACGTCGACGCGGCCTGATCCGTCGACGCGCCGGTGCTCCCAGGCCGAGCCCGGCTGCCAGTCCGACACGTTGGCGTGGGCCCAGTAGCGCGCGGTGAGGTCCGCGTCCGTCAGGGCCTGCCACACCTGCTCCGCTTTCGCGCGGATGTAGGTGACGTAGACGTAAGTCGGCACCGATGTGGGTGCGTTGGCCATGGCGTACTCCTCGGCGAGATTCCTGATGGCACTGAGCGCTTGCAGGCGGGGCCTGTCGAACTTCGAGATCCAGCGCTCCTCGATCTCGTGGATCGGCGCCGGGTTGAGGTAGTGGAGTCGTTCCCGTCCCCGCCGTACGACGGTCACGAGGTTGGCCTGCGCCAGGACGTCGAGATGCTGTGTCGCCGACTGGCGGGCCATGGCCAGGCGTTCGCACAGCTCGCCCAGGGTCTGACCGTTGTGCTCGCGCAGGCGGTCGAGCAGGAGCCGCCGGGTGGGGTCGGCCAGTGCTTTGAACGCGGCGTCCGTCGCTGTCGCTTCGTGGCTCACGTCCGGCATTATGCAGGCAATCACCTGCATAATGTCAACGACTCTCCGGTCCCTGCCGGGAGCACCTGCCTCTGACCAGGGCTTCGCCGTCTTCCTCCGGAGTTCCTCCGTCCCTGCGCGCGCCAGTGGCCCTCGGCCCGGCGGTGCGCGCAGACCCTGCCCGCGGGCCCGGGCGAGGGGCAGCCGGGGCGGCGCCTTCGGGTCGCTGACGTTCTGACCCCGTTCAGCCCCCGAGCGCCGAGGGGGCCGAGGAATCCGACGGGCGAGTACCGGCGGTGGGCGGGGCGTCCGCCCTCGACGCGGTCGTGAACGCCCCGCCCACCATCAGCACGAGGAAGAGGGCGAGCGCCACGGCCCAGGCCGCCGGCAGCGCGGCGATCATCGGGAGCCAGAGCACCACGCCCAGGACCGACAGCACCGTGGCACTCCAGGCGGCGGCGCTGCCGCTCAGGCCGTTCCGCAGCCGGAGGAAGGCGGCCAGCCAGAGCGTGGCCAGGGTGGCCGCGCCGAGGGCGAGGACGCCGGCGAGCAGCCTCGCGAGGTCGAAGCCGATGAGGTCGTCGCTGTCGCGGCCGGCCGCCTCGGCCTCGCTGGGCCCGTAGGTCAGGGCGAAGACGACCCAGCAGACGGCGGCCGCCGTCCAGCAGGCCGCGAGTGCGATCGCCGAGGGCTTGGCCGTGGGGTGGTGCCCGGGGCGGGCGGCGTCGGTCGTGGTCATGATGATCATGCTAGGGAACGCCCGGGATTCCCGCCCGGGGTGCGCCAACGGCCTGCTTCCGGAGGCCTGTTCTCCGCGGCCGGCGCCGGCCGTCGCATCGGGGAGCGCGGCCGTGAACGGTGGGCCGTCCGCGGGAGCTCGGTCGTGCTCGCCGCCGGCGTCGTCCCGGGAGGTTCGGCGGAACGGGACGCTGCGGCGGCGGCCGGGCCGTTGTGGGCCGTTTAGCGGCCGATCGCCGGTATGGCGGCCGGCGCCGGTTCGCCAGTGCCGCAAGGGCGTTGGCGCCGGATGAACAGCCGGTGCAGCAGTCGGTGCAGCAGTCCGGCCGCCGCCAGGAGTGCGGCGCCGGTGGTCCGGAGCGGGCCGATGTCGCCGCCTTTCACGGCGATGCGGAGGATCCCGGCGCCGAGGACCAGCTCGTGCCGCTTCCGGACGGCCGTCATCGAACGGCGCCTCCAGGCGCGGTTGATCCGCACCCGACGTCAGCGGATCACCGGCACCTGCCCGTTCCGGTCTCGCCCGATCAGGATCCAGGTCCCGGCCCCCGCTCCGCCGGTGGCTACAGTGGCCGGATGAGCGATGACCGGGTGATCCTCCGTCCGATATCCGAAGCCGATCTCCCGCTCCTGGAGCGGCTGTTGAGCGACCCCGAGGCGGTCGGCGCGCTCCAGTGGTACGGCTGGTCCGACCCCGGCCGGCTGCGGCGGAAGTGGGCGGAGGACGGACTGCTGGGGGCGGACCAGTCGCAGCTCGCGGTGGTGTCCGGCGGCGAGTTCTGCGGCTTCGTGGCCTGGCGGCGGGCGGCGGTGGTGCCGGCCGCGCCGTACTGGAACGTCGGCATCCAGCTGATCCCGCAGGCCCGCGGCCGCGGCATCGGCACGCAGGCCCAACGCCTGCTGGTGGACTACCTGTTCGCGCACTCGCCGGTGGTCCGCCTGGAGGCCGACACCGAGACCGTCAACCTCGCCGAGCAGCGCGCCCTGGAGAAGTGCGGCTTCACCCGTGAGGGCGTACAGCGCAGCCTGGTCTTCCGCGACGGCACGTGGCGCGACATCGTCCGTTACAGCCTGCTGCGCGGGGACGCCCGCCCCTGAACACCGGCCCTGAGCACCGCCCCTGAGTACCGCCCCTGAACACCGGCCCCTGAGTGCCGACGCCTCCGCGCCCGCCCGTCAGCGGCCGGCGGGGCCGTCCCCGGCGGGGGCGGGTTCGGCGGGGACGGGCTCGGGGCCGGTGTCGGGGTCGCGGGTGAGCAGGTACCGGGCGCCGGGGCCGGCGTCGGCGGCGCGGTCGCCGGCGTTGTAGAGGCCGCAGCGGGTGAGGGAGAGGCAGCCGCAGCCGATGCAGCCGCCCAGCTTGGACTTCAGACGTTCGAGTTCGGCGATCTGCTCGTCGATGCGGCTCTGCCAGGACGCCGCGACGCCGTCCCACTCGGTGCCGCTGGGGGCGGGGCGCTCGGGGAGGCGGTCGAGGGCGACCCGGGCCTCGTCCAGGGAGAGGCCGACCCGCTGGGCGGCCCGCACGAAGGCGACCCGGCGCAGGGTCCCGCGGGCGTAGCGGCGCTGGCCGCCGGCGGTGCGGGTGGCGTGGATCAGGCCGAGCTTCTCGTAGTAGCGCAGGGCCGAGGTGGCGAGGCCGCTGCGGCCGGCGAGCTGGCCGATGGTGAGCAGGTCGTGCCGGCTCGGTCCGACGGAGGTCTCGGGTGCGGTCATGGGGACCACCCTAGCGGCTTGACTTCAAGTCGACTTCAAGTTGCAGCATCGTGGGCATGACGACGAACACCCGTACCGAAGTCACCTTCGAGGACCTCCCGGGCCTGATGAGCCGGATGACCGGCGACGAGAAGCACGGCCCCGCGGCCACCTCCACGCTGGACGCCCTGTGGGTGCTCTACGACCGGGTCCTGCGGGTCACCCCGGCCACCGCCGAGGCCCAGGACCGCGACCGCTTCCTGCTCTCCAAGGGCCACGGCCCGATGGCCTACTACGCGGTGCTCGCGGCCAAGGGCTTCCTCGACCCGGCGCTGCTCCCGAGCTTCGGCGCGTACGACTCGCCGCTCGGCCACCACCCGGACCGCACGCTGGTGCCGGGCGTGGAGATCGGTTCCGGCTCGCTGGGGCACGGGCTGCCGCTGGCGGTCGGCACCGCGCTCGGGCTGCGCGCCCAGGGGCTCACCGACTCGGCGGTCTGGGTACTGGTCGGGGACGCCGAGTTCGACGAGGGCTCCAACCACGAGGCGGTCGCCTTCGCCGGTGCGACCGGACTGGACCGGCTGCACGTCGTCGTCATCGACAACTCCTCCGCCACGCACGGCTGGCAGGGCGGCATCGCGGCGCGCTTCGCCGCCGAGGGCTGGTCGGCCGAGACGGTGGACGGGCGCGACCACGAGGCGCTGTACGCGGCGTTCACCGCCGAACACCCGGGCCGCCCCCGCGCGGTGATCGCCCGCGTCGAGCCCAAGGAGTACTGACACGCCGGGCCCGCGCACCCCTGGCGCGTCGGGCGGGTACACCCGACCGGCCGCCCCCAAGACCTCCTGACACCCTCCGAAGGCAAGGAAAACAGACCGATGGACACCATGCGCGAGCGCTTCCTCGACGTGACCACCCGCCTGCTCGACGACGACCCGCGGCTGGCCGTCGTGCTGGCCGACATCAGCGCGTCCGCCTTCGCCCCCGCCGCCGAGCGTCACCCCGACCGGGTGGTCAACGTCGGGATCCGCGAGCAGCTGCTGATCGGCGCCGCCGGCGGCCTGGCGCTCACCGGGATGCGGCCGATCGCCCACACCTTCGCCAGCTTCCTGGTCGAACGCCCCTTTGAACAGGTCAAGTTGGACCTCGGCCACCAGGGCGTCGGCGCCGTCCTGGTGAGCGCCGGAGGCTCGTACGACTGGCCGGCCGGGGGCCGCACCCACATGTCGCCCGGTGACGTCGCGCTGCTGGACACGCTGCCCGGCTGGACGGTCCACGTGCCCGGCCACCCGGACGAGGCCGAGCAGCTGCTGCGCCACGCCGTGGCCGACGGCGACCGCAACGTGTACGTGCGGCTCTCCCTGCACCGGAACGCCGCCGCGGTGCCGGTCGAGGCCGGGCGGTTCACCACCGTGCGCACGGGCACCAAGGGCGTGGTGCTGGCGGTCGGCCCGATGCTGGACGCCGTTCTGGCGGCGACCGAGAACCTGGACGTCACCGTGGTGTACGCGGCCACCGTGCGGCCGTTCGACGCGGCCGGGCTGCGTGCGGCCGTCGGCGGGCGGGCGGACGTGGTGCTGGTCGAGCCGTACCTGGCCGGGACCTCCGCCAACGAGGCGCACGCCGCGCTGAACGACCGGCCGCACCGGGTGCTCGGCCTCGGCGTGCCGCGCGAGGAGCACCGGCACTACGGCTCGATCCCCGAGCACCTGGCCGCCTACGGCCTCGACGCGGCCTCGCTGCGGGAGCGGATCGCCACGTTCCTCTGGTGAGTCGGCCCGCCGGCCGCACCGCGCCCGCCCCCGCCTCGCACCCCCGCCCGCGCCCGGTCGCTCAGGTCAGCACGACCGCCACCGACTCCGCGCCCAGCCGCACGCCCGCACCGTCGATCGCGGCCTCCCCGAAGGCCGCCACCACCTCCCGCCCCGCCGCCCCCAACGGCAGTACGGCGGAGGAGCCGGACAGGTTGACCGCCACCCGGTACGGCCCCCGGTGCACCACCAGCCACCGCGCCGCCTCGTCGAACCCCACCCGCACGGCCGAGAGGTCCGGGTCGGCCAGCTCCGGCCGGTCGCGCCGCAGCCGGATCAACGTCCGGTGCCAGGAGAGCAGTTCGGAATGCGGGGCGCGCCTCGGCTCCGTCCAGTCGAGGACGGAGCGCAGGACGGTGGCCGGCTCCTGCGGGTCCGGCACCGCCTCCGCCTGCCAGCCGTGCTCGGCGAACTCCCGCCGCCGGCCCTGCCGGACGGCCTCGGCGAGGTCCGGGTCGGTGTGGTCGGTGAAGTACTGCCAGGGGGTGCTCGCACCCCACTCCTCGCCCATGAACAGCATCGGGGTGAACGGGGAGGTGAGCACCAGTGCTGCCCCGCAGGCGAGTTGTCCGGGGTTCAGGCTGGTGGAGAGCCGGTCGCCGAGTGCCCGGTTGCCGATCTGGTCGTGGGTCTGGAGGTAGCCGAGCAGCCGGTGGCCGTGGGCGGCCGGGAACGGGCGGCCGTGGCTGCGGCCCCGGAACGAGGACCAGCCGCCGTCGTGGAAGAAGCCGCGGGTGAGCGTGCGGGCGACCGCCGCCAGCGGGGCGGCCGCGAAGTCGCCGTAGTAGCCCTGGGATTCGCCGGTGAGCGCGGTGTGCAACGCGTGGTGGAAGTCGTCGCTCCACTGGGCGGTGAGGCCCTGGCCGCCGGCCTCGCGCGGGGCGGTGGTGCGCGGCGAGTTGAGGTCGGACTCGGCGACCAGGAACAGCGGCCGGTTGGTGGCGATCGCCAACTTCTCGACCTCGGTGGCGAGTTCCTCCAGGAAGTGGACGGCGCGGTCGTCGGCGAGGGCGTGCACCGCGTCCAGTCGCAGTCCGTCGATCCGGTAGTCGCGCAGCCAGGCCAGTGCGCTGCCGGTCAGGTAGGCGCGCACCTCGTCCGAGCCCGGCGCGTCCAGGTTGACCGCCGAGCCCCACGGGGTGTGGTGTCGGTCGGTGAAGTACGGGCCGTACGCGGGAAGGTAGTTGCCGGAGGGGCCGAGGTGGTTGTGCACCACGTCGAGGACGACGCCGAGGCCCGTGCGGTGCGCGGCGTCGACGAAGCGCTTGAGCCCCTCCGGCCCGCCGTACGGCTCGTGGACGGCCCAGAGCGAGACGCCGTCGTAGCCCCAGCCGTGCCGGCCGGGGAACGGGCAGACCGGCAGCAGTTCGACGAAGTCCACGCCCAGTCCCGCCAGGTGCTCCAGGTGCCGGGCGGCCGCGTCGAAGGTGCCGGCGGCGGTGAAGGTGCCGACGTGAAGCTCGTACAGGACGGCGCCGGGCAGCGGACGGCCGCGCCAGCCGGTCTGCGACCAGCGGAACGCGGCGTGGTCGACGGGCCGGCTGGGCCCGTCCGGGCCGTGCGGCTGCCGGGGCGAGCGCGGGTCGGGCAGCGGCGGGCCGCCGTCCAGCCGGAACGCGTAGTCCCCGGCGGGCGCCTCGCCGCGCCACCACCCGGCCCGTGCGCCGTCCCGGGCCAGCGGGTGCCGGGCGCCGCCGACCTCCACCTCGACCTGCCCGGCCGCGGCCGGCGCCCACACCTCGTACGTCCGCAGCTCCGGCAGAGTCACGCGTCGCCCCTTCCGGTCTCGCCGGTGTTCCCGGCCCGGTCGGCCCGGTGGGCCTGAACGGTTCGAACGGCCTGCCCGGTCCCCTTGGTCTCCCTGGTCCCCCTGGTCAGCAGGGCCACCGGGGAGGCGGCCAGCAGCTCGGTCACCGGCACCGGGCCGGCCGCGAAGCGGCGGCCGGTCAGCTCGTCCGTCCACCCGCCGCCGGCCGGCAGCTCCAGCACGGTGTCGCGCCAGCCGCCGGCCCGCTCCAGGCCGTACGGCAGCCGGGTCACCGCCGTGACCGCGTCGTCCCCGCGGGCGAAGGCGAGCAGGTGGTCCGACGAGGGGCCGACGGCGGTCAGCGGCCGGTAGGCGCCCGGCGGGCGGGCCCGGCGCAGGTGCAGGGCGGTCGCGGTGAGGTGCAGCTTCTCCCGGGCCAGGTCCCCCGGGCGGGGCGTCGCCGAGTCGGTGAGGCGCACGGCGAGCGCGCCGAGGTCCACCACCCCGCGGTTGTCCGGGTCGACCAGGGTGTACAGCGGTTCCTCGCTGCCCTGGTAGAGGTCGGGCACCCCCGGCACGGTGAGGTGGAGCAGGGCCGCGGCGAGGGTGTTGGACCGGGCGTACGGCGCGAGCATCCGCACGTACCCCTCGATCCGGGGGAACAGCCCCGGGTTGCCGTACACCGCGCGGGCGCGGTCCGCGAGGGCCTGCTCGTAGCCGGCGTCCGGGGACGTCCACGAGGTGCTCAGCTTGGCCTCGCGGGCGGCCTTGAGCAGCGCGGTGACCAGCCGCTCCGGGGTGATCGGCCAGGCCGCGACCAGGGTCTGCCAGAGCAGCCAGTCGCCGTCCCGGTCGCCGCCCGGGCCGGCCGCGGTGGACCAGGCGGCGGCCTCGGCGGCCCATGCGTCCGGCTGTTCGGCGAGGACGGCGAGGCGGGCGCGGGCGTCGGCGCTGCGCTTGGTGTCGTGGGTGGAGAGCACCGTCATGGTGGCCGGCCAGTGCCGTTCGACGTAGTGGCACCAGGCGTGGAAGTCCTCCGGGTGCAGGCCGGGCCTGGCCGGCTCGCCGCCGACCTCGTTGAGGCTCAGCAGCGCGTTCCAGCGGTAGAAGGCGGTGTCCTCGACGCCCTTGGCCGCGACGGCGGCGGCGGTCTGGGCGAAGCGCACGCAGAACTCGTCCTTCTCGGGGCCGGTGCCGAGCCGCCCGAGGGCCAGCTCCGCGACCAGCCGGTCGGACGGGTCCGCCGAGCCGTCGAGCGCGGCCGCCAGCTGCTCCGCCGAGACCGCGGGCGCCGGCTCGCCGGGCCGGGCGTAGGGCCGGTACGCGGGGAAGCCGGTGAGCACCCGTTGCAGGGCGTCGCGCAGCTGCCAGGGCGCGTGGTCCGCGTGCGCGGGCTCGGCGGCGCCGATCCGGACGGCGAGCCGGACCAGCCGCTCGACCTCGGCGGCCAGCTCGCCCCGCGGCCCGGTCATGTCCGCCCGCCCGCGCCGGGCGGCCGCGACGGCCGGGTGCGGGTCGGCGCACGGCTCGGAGGTGAGCGCGGCCCCGCTGACGTGGTGCTCGTAGCGCCCGGCCAGCCGGCAGGCGCCCGCGTGGTCGGTGAGCACGCCGTCGATGCGGCGCAGCGCGTCGTACCCGGTGGTGCCCGCGCACGGCCAGTCGGCGGGCAGGCGCTCGTCGCCGGTGAGGATCTTCTCCACCACCGTGTACGCGCCGCCGGTGGCCTCGGCGAGCCGCCGCAGGTAGCCGCGGGGGTCGGCGAGGCCGTCGGGGTGGTCGATCCGGAACCCGTCCAGGACGCCGTCCCGGTGCAGCCGCAGCAGGACGCCGTGGGTGGCCTCGAACACCTCGGGGATCTCGACCCGGACGGCGATCAGCTCGTTGACGGTGAAGAACCGCCGGTAGTTCAGCTCTGTGCGGGCCAGCCGCCACCAGGCGAGCCGGTACCACTGGCGGGCGAGCAGCTCGGGGAGGGGCAGGCCCGCGGTGCCGGGCCGCAGGGGGAGGACGTGGTCGTGGTAGCGGAGCACGTCACCGTCCACGGCCAGCTCGCCGAGCACCGCGCCGAGCCGGTCGCCGAGCAGCGGCAGCAGCACCCGCCCGCGGTCCGGGGCGTCCGGGGGCCCCGGCTGGGCGGCCCAGTCGATGTCGAACCAGCGTGCGTACGGCGAGTCGGGCCCGTCCCGCAGCACGTGCCAGAGCGGCTGGTTGAGCTGCTCGGGGACGGGGACGGCCATGTGGTTGGGCACCACGTCGGCGATCAGCCGCAGGCCGTGCCGGTGGGCCTCGGCGGCCAGCGCCCGCAGTGCGGGCTCACCGCCGAGCTGCTCGCCGATCCGGCCGTGGTCGACGGTGTCGTACCCGTGGGTGGAGCCCGGCGAGGCCTCCAGCAGCGGGGAGAGGTGCAGGTGCGAGACGCCGAGGGCGGCGAGGTAGGGCACGGCGGCGGTGGCGTCGCGGAGGGTGAAGCCGGGCTGGAGCTGGAGCCGGTAGCTGGCCGACGGCGGTGCGGGCGGCGTCGGTGCGGGCGGCGTCGGCGGTACCGGCGGTGTCGGCGGGGGAGCGGCGGCCGGCGTCGGCGGGGGAGTAGCGGCCGGGCGGGGCTGCGCGGGCTCGGCGGCGGAGGTCATGAGTCCATGAGTACCCGCGCGAGCCCGCCGCCAAGACCCGGTGCTGATCCGAACAGGTGACCAGCACCCTCCTCCGCGTGCCCCGTCCCGCACCCCGTCCCGCCCCCTAGGCCGGCCGCTGGAGCACCATCAGCGAGCGGTCGGTGAGCCAGAGGGCGTCGCCGGCCTTGACCCGGGACCCGGTGCCGGGGGCGGGCAGCCGGGGCTGCACGGTGTCGACCACGATCTGCCACTCCTGCCCGTGGCCGGCCGGGACGGTGAACTCCAGCGGCTCGAAGTGGGCGTTGAACATCAGCAGGAACGAGTCGTCGACGATCCGCCCGCCGCGCCGGTCCGGCTCCGAGATGGCGTACCCGTTGAGGAAGACGGTGAGCGACTTGGCGTAGCTGGCGCCCCAGTTGCGCTTGGTCATCTCCTCCCCGCTGGGGGTGAACCAGGCGATGTCGGTGAGGTCCTCGTAGCCGCCGCCGGCCGGGCGGCCGGGGCCGGGACGGCTGGAGACCGGGCGGCCGTGGAAGAAGCGGCGGCGCCGGAAGACCGGGTGGTCGCGGCGGAGCCAGATCATGCCCTGGGTGAACTCCAGCAGCCGGGCCTCGGGCCCGTCCTCCTCGGGCCAGTGCACCCAGGTCAGTTCGTTGTCCTGGCAGTAGGCGTTGTTGTTGCCGTGCTGGGTGCGGCCGAGCTCGTCGCCGTGCGAGAGCATCGGCACGCCCTGGGAGAGCATCAGGGTGGCGATCAGGTTCCGCTGCTGGCGGGCGCGCAGCTCCTCGACGGCGGGGTCGGTGCAGGGGCCCTCGGTGCCGCAGTTCCAGGAGCGGTTGAACGATTCGCCGTCCCGGTTGTCCTCGCCGTTGGCCTCGTTGTGCTTCTCGTTGTACGAGACCAGGTCGCGCAGTGTGAAGCCGTCGTGGCAGGTGACGAAGTTGATCGAGGCGATGGGCCGGCGGCCGTCGTCCTGGTAGAGGTCGGAGGAGCCGGTGAGCCGGGAGCCGAACTCGGCGAGGGTGGCGTTCTCGCCCCGCCACAGGTCGCGCACGGTGTCCCGGTACATGCCGTTCCACTCCGTCCACAGCGGGGGGAAGTTGCCGACCTGGTAGCCGCCCTCGCCGAGGTCCCAGGGTTCGGCGATCAGCTTGGCCTGGGAGACGACCGGGTCCTGCTGGACCAGGTCGAAGAAGGAGGAGAGTCGGTCGACCTCGTGGAACTGCCGGGCCAGGGTGGCGGCGAGGTCGAAGCGGAAGCCGTCCACGTGCATCTCGGTGACCCAGTAGCGCAGCGAGTCCATGATCAGCTGGAGGACGTGCGGGCTGCGCATCAGCAGGCTGTTGCCGGTGCCGGTGGTGTCCTCGTAGAAGCGCTGGTCCTGGGCGAGCCGGTAGTAGGAGACGTTGTCCAGGCCGCGCAGCGAGAGGGTGGGGCCGAGGTGGTTGCCCTCGGCGGTGTGGTTGTAGACGACGTCCAGGATGACCTCGATGCCGGCTGCGTGCAGCGCCTTGACCATCGACTTGAACTCCTGGACCTGCTGGCCCCGGTCCCCGGTGGAGGAGTAGGAGGAGTGCGGGGCGAAGAAGCCGATGGTGTTGTAGCCCCAGTAGTTGGCCAGGCCGAGGTCGCGCAGCCGGTGGTCGCGGACGAACTGGTGCACCGGCATCAGCTCGATCGCGGTGACGCCCAGCTTGGCCAGGTGCTCGATCACCGCGGGGTGGGCGAGGCCCGCGTAGGTGCCGCGGATCTCCTCGGGGATGCCGGGGTGGAGTCTGGTGAGGCCCTTCACGTGGGCCTCGTAGACGACGGTGCGGTGGTAGTCGGTGCGCGGCGGCCGGTCGGTGCCCCAGTCGAAGTACGGGTTGATCACGACCGAGTGCATGGTGTGCGGGGCGGAGTCCAGGTCGTTGCGGCGCTCGGGGGCGCCGAAGTGGTAGCCGTAGACCGACTCGTCCCAGTCGATGTTCCCGCTCATCGCCTTGGCGTACGGGTCCAGGAGCAGCTTGGCGCTGTTGTGCCGCTGGCCGAGGCCCGGGTTGTACGGGCCGTGGACGCGGAACCCGTACCGTTGGCCGGGCTGGATGCCGGGCAGGTAGGCGTGCCGGACGAAGGCGTCCGTCTCGCGCAGTTCGACGGCCGTCTCCGAACCGTCCTCGTCGAGCAGGCAGAGCTCGATCCGGTCGGCGCCCTCCGAGAACACCGCGAAGTTGGTGCCGGCCCCGTCGTAGGTGGCACCGAGGGGGTAGGGCTTCCCTGGCCAGACCTGCATGAGTCCTCAACTTCCTTGCGCTGAAGCGAAACTGACATGTAGTCCGACAATCAGCCCGGACTCCGACGCTGTTTTCCCGGCGGGGCGGCCGGGCATGTGCGGCGGTCGCGCACCGTGACGTACGGCACAGTCCGCATACTCCCCGACGCTTTCCCCGACAGCGGGGCCATTCGGCGCGTGTTCGCCCGAACGGGTGTCCGGCGGCTCTGCGGCCGGCCCCCGGAGCCTTCGCAGAGCCTTCCCGGAGCCCTCCCGGCCGCGGCCCGGCGGGCGTGCGGCGGGCCTCTCCACCCGGCGCGCACGCCGGCGTGAACAACAGCGCGCACGCCGCCCGGCGCGCGGACGCCCGGGGCGCCCGGGGCTGATGGTGCGGCCGGGGCGCCGGGCCCGCCGTCGGCCAACCGGCTGCGGGCCGCTCACGCCGGGCAGTACCCTTGATCGTCCGGCCGCCCGCACGCTGGTGGCGATCCATCAGGGGAACGGCGGACGGAAGACCCGCGGAACCGCAGGCGAACGGACCCGCAGACGAAGCAGACGTAGCAGTTCCATCAGGAACCAGGTGAGGTGGCGCATGGTGTTCCCCGCCGGCGGCCGTGGCGGTGGGCCCGGCGGCCCCGACCGGGGCGGCGCCCGCAGCGAGGCCCCGACCGTCGTCATGCGCCCCACCCTGACCGGCCGGGCCCTGGTGCCCGCCCAGAGCGGCCCCGTCGAGATACCCGCCCTCGCCTGGTCCGGCGCCGAGTGGGAGGACGCCTACCAGCGGGTCCGGCTGGCCGGGCGGGCGTACGTCTGGCTCAACCTGGTCGAACAGCGGCTGCGCGCCCTCGTCGACGAGGTGCTCTACCCCATCTACGCCCCCGCCCACGGCGAGGACTGGGTGACCGCCGCGGCCGGCCCGGCCGGCGAGGAGTGGGCCCACCGGGCCGGCGCCGTCCGCGAGGTCAGCCGGCGCAAGGGCTACCTGCTCGACCCCGCCGACGACGACCCGCTGGTCTTCCTCACCCTGCCCCAGCTGCGCGAACTGATGGTCCAGCACTGGCCCTGCTTCGAGCCGTACCTCGCCGACCGCCGGGACATCGAGCTCGCCCTGGACGAGCTGGAGGTCGCGCGGCACGTCGTCTCCCGCAACCGCGTCCTCACCGAGACCGTCCTCGCCCAGACCGAACGCGCCTCCGCCCGCCTGCTCGCCCTGCTGGACGGCGGCTCCGGCGGCGTGCCCGCCGACGTGGTCGAGTCCCTCGTGGCCGGCCGGTACGCGGACGTGGTCGCGGTGCACGCCGACCGGGTCCGGCTCCAGCGCGACCTCCCCGTCGAGGACCTGCTCGACGGCGCCCGAAGGCTCGACGCGCTCGGCATCGGCCTCGGCATGCTCTGCCAGAACTACACCGGCAAGCGCCTCGTCCGGCTCGCCACCGACGGCTGCCGGGTCCGGCTGCTCTTCCTCAACCCGGCCAGCAGCGCCGTCCGCCGCCGCGAGCGCGAACTCGGCCTCGGGCGCGGCGAGCTGGCCCGCTCGATCGAGATGAACATCATGCACGTGCGCCGCGTCCGGGCCCGGCTGCGCGACCAGGGCGGCTTCGAGATCCGGGTCTTCGACGAGACCCCGCGCTTCACCGCCTACCTGGTCGAGGGCCCGCGCCCGGCCGGCCAGACCGGCGGCCCCCGCCGGCAGACCCGCGACCTCGGCGTCGTCCAGCCCTACCTGCGCCGGGCCCGCGGCATGGAGTCGCCCGCCCTGGTGCTGCGCGGCGGCGCCGGCCAGCAGCCGGGCGGCACCGACGCCGGGCTGCTGGAGGTCTACCGCGAGGAGTTCGAAGGGATCTGGGGGGACTCCCGGCCGGTCTCCTGAGACGCGTTGGCGGTCCAGCCGGGCGGATGGTCGGACCGCCCGGGTGAACAGCGCCCCCGCCGGCTCTACGAACGGCACGGGTTCGTGTCGGAGTCGGAGGACCCGGTCGACGTCTTCCTGCTCCGCCCCGCCGCGGGGTGACGGGGGAGGCCGGGGAGGCCGGAGCACAGGCCCGGCCCGGGCGGGTGCAGTCCCGGCGGGTGCGGAGACCGGCACCGGGGCAGGCGTGGGCAGGGCGCCGGCGCCGGGCCTAGGCCGGTCGGATGGCAACCGGCGGGTATTCGGCCGATGGGGGGTCGGCCGGGGGCGCTCGGGCGGGCGCGGGGTGCGAGGGGCTTGCTAGCGTCGATTTCATGATCAGCAGGCAGGCGGATGATCCCGCCGGAGCGCCTGCCGTCCCTCCCCGCTGCCGAGAGGCCTCCCCCCGGCACGCCCGCGCCCGCCCCGACCCGGAAGGCCGACCGATGACCAGCCCGGACCACCCCGGCGCCTCGCGCCGCAGCTTCGTGCGCACCGCCCTCGGCGCCGGCACCGCCGGGGCGCTCGCCCTCGGCGCCGCCGGTCCCACCGCCGCTCCCGCCGCCGCGAGCCCCGCCGCACCACCCCCCGCCGCCGGGATCCCGTTCCACGGCGCCCACCAGGCCGGCATCACCAACCCGCCACCCGGCTACGGCAGCTTCGTCGCCCTCGACCTCCAGGCCCCCGACCGCACGGCCCTGGAGATCCTGCTGCGCACCCTCACCGACCGGATCCGCTTCCTCACCGCCGGCGGCACCCCGCCCGACCTCGGCCCCGCCGCCGCACCCGCCGACAGCGGCACCCTCGGCCCCGGCGCCCTGCCCGCCGACGACCTCACCGTCACCGTCGCGGTCGGCGCCTCGCTCTTCGACGCCCGCTACGGCCTCGCCGCCGCCCGGCCCAGGCACCTCGTCCCGATGCGCGACTTCCCGGGCGACGGCCTGCGCCCCGCCGAGTGCCACGGCGACCTCCTGCTCCAGATCTGCGCCGAGAGCCGCGACACCGTCCAGCACACCCTGCGCGACCTGCTGCGCTCCGCCAAGGGCGCGCTCCGCCCCCGCTGGCAGCTGGACGGCTTCCAGAACCGCGCCCGCCCCACCGGCGCCCCCCGCAACCTGCTCGGCTTCAAGGACGGCATCGCCAACCCCGACACCGCGTCCGCCCGGCAGATGGACGAGCTGGTGTGGGTCGGCGCGAACAGCGGCGAGCCGGGCTGGGCGGCCGGCGGCAGCTACCAGGTGGTGCGGGCGATCCGCACCCTGGTCGCGCCCTGGGACGAGGTGGCCCTGAAGGACCAGGAACGGATCATCGGCCGCCGCAAGGCCGACGGCGCCCCGCTCGGCCGCGCCAAGGAGAACGACGCCCCCGTCTACGGAAACGACCCCGAGGGCGCCGTCATCGCCCTCGACGCCCACATCCGCCTCGCCAACCCGCGCACCGACGCCACCCGCGACAGCCGCATCCTGCGCCGCGGCTTCAACTACGACCGGGGGCTCGACGAGCACGGCGAACCCGAGCTCGGCCTGGCCTTCTGCTGCTACCAGCAGGACGTGGACCGGCAGTTCGAGGCCGTCCAGACCCGGCTCTCCGGCGAGCCGCTGGCCCGCTTCCTGCGGCCCACCGGCGGCGGGTACTTCTACGTCCTGCCCGGGGTCCTGGACGAGACCGACTGGCTCGGCCGGAGCCTGCTCGCCGGGGTCTGAGCAGGCCCGGGCGCCCGGGCGCGCCCGCCCCAGCGACCGCGTTGTCGGTGGGGCGGGCGATGATAGGGGCTGTTTTCGACCAGCAGGACGGAAGGACACACCCCTATGAGCTGGTGGCAGCAGCCACTGGTCGGCTTCGACCTGGAGACCACGGGCACCGACCCGGCCGTGGACCGCATCGTCACGGCCGCCCTCGTGGACACCGTCGGAGCCCGCCGGCTGAGCGCCACCGGCTGGCTGCTCGACCCGGGCGTCCCGATCCCCGCCGAGGCCACGGCGATCCACGGCATAGGCGACGACGTCGCCCGCGGCAAGGGCCGCCCGGCCAAGGAGGCGGTGGACGAGATAGCCGCCGCCCTCTGCGAGCGGCTCGCCGCCGGGAGCCCCGTCGTCGCCTTCAACGCCCCCTTCGACCTCTCCCTGCTCGACGCCGAACTGCACCGGCACGGCCTGGCCCCGCTCGCCGAGCGGCTCGGCGGGCCGGTCGCCCCGGTGCTCGACGCCCTGGTCATCGACCGGGCCGTCGACAAGTACCGCAAGGGCTCGCGCACCCTCCAGCGGGTCTGCGAGGTCTACGGCGTCGAGCTGACCGACGCCCACGAGGCCGGCAGCGACGCCCTCGCCGCCGTCCGCGTCGCCGTCGCCCTCGCCGAGCGCTACCCCGCCGAGGTCGGCGCCGTCCCGCTCGCCGACCTGCACGCCCGCCAGATCGGCTGGTACCGCGACTGGGCCGAGGGCCTCCAGGCCTGGCTCCGCCGTGGCAAGGACCCGCAGGCGGTCATCGACCCGCGCTGGCCGCTGCGCTAGCCGGCCCGGGGCGGGCGCGCCGGCCGGTGTTCCCGGCAGCCGGCCCGTTCAGCAGAGCACGTAGATGCAGTAATGCTCGCTGCTTTCGACGAAGCAGTAGGTCGCGCCGCTCTCGGTGATCTCGATGTCGTTGCAGCCGGCATCGGCGCGGAGCAGCGATTCCTTGCCTCCGTGGCACGGGCCGCCCTTGTCGGCGGACCGGGCCGCGCCCGGTCGGCGGCGCACGATGAAGGGCGGCGGGGCCCCGGCGTCGGCGGGACCACCGGCGCGGGCGGCGTCGGCCGCTCTGACCTTGCGGAAGGACTCGACGACCACGGACGCGTCCGCCGCCACCGCGAAGTCGTACAGTTCGTCACCGGCGGTGGTGCGTCGGCCGGTCGCGGTACGGTCACGGACGGCGGCCTCCTCCAGCCAGACGATCGGGTGGTCGTCACAGGGGCACGGATCCGTCACGCAGACACACGTCTGGATCGGCATGCCACCGGCCTCGCGGAGCGGGTGGTCGTCGGGGACGTCGAGCGGCACGCCGGTGAGGGTCGTGGTCGCCGCCCGGGTGAACGCCTTCGATCTGGCACTTTCGTAACTGGCCATGGTCACTCCCGGCCCGAATTCGGCGTGGACGGACCACACCGAGACTTGTCGGCACTTGTCGGTTCGTTGACGAATCACAGGGGGAATACCTGGGGACCGACCCGATCGGATCGCCATTTCACGGTAGCGCCGGGCCGCACGGTCCGCCTCCCCGTACCGCGCGGCCCGGCCGCCTCCGGCCCTGCCGCACCGGCGGCCGCCAGGCCCGACCGGGGCCCCCGCCCGGCTGTCCGTCGGGGGCTGCCCGGGGGCCCGCCGGTCGCGCCGGTCGCCGCCGGGTGGCCGGGCTTGCACCTCACGCGACGTCAGGTCGCACCATGGGGGCATGGGCATCGACCGCACATGGAAGGTCGGGGCGCTCGCCGAGGCGAGCGGACTGACCGTACGCACCTTGCACCACTGGGACCAGATCGGGCTGCTCGGCCCGTCCCGGCGGACCGCCGCCGGGCACCGTGAGTACACCGAGCCGGATGTCGTCCGCCTCTACCAGATCCTCGCGCTGCGGCGCCTCGGGCTGGGGCTGGAGACCATCGCCACCTGCCTGGACGTCGGGGTCGACCCCGTCCGGCTGGTGGGCGAGCACCTGGCCGGAGTCGAGGCGGCGATCGTCTCGCTGGAGGCCCTGCGGAGCCGGCTGGCCCACGTCCACGACGAGCTGGCCGCCGAACGGGCCCCGGAGACGGCCACGTTGATCGGCCTGCTGCAGGCGATGGGCGGGGCCGGCCCGGAGGGCGGGCAGGCGCTGCGGCGTCACCTCGACGAGGACCAGCTGCGGGCTCTGCAGGACCGGGCGGCCGCGCTCGGCCCGGCCGTCCACTACCTGGTGGAGGTCGAGTGGCCGGAGCTCTACCGCAGGGCCGAGGCGCTGCGCGTGGCCGGCGTGGAGCCGACGGCGCCGGAGGTGCGGAGGCTGGCGGCGCGGATGGACGAGCTGGGCCGGCTGTTCAACGGCGGCGACTCCGGCCTCTCGGGGGCGGTGCGGACCGCCTGGCACCAGGAGCCGGCCGCGATGTCCGGCGACCCGACGGCCCCGGCCGACGCCTGGCACGACCTGACCGCCTACCTCGACCGCGCCCGCGCGTGACCGCCCGGCCCCATCAACCGAGTCCCGACCGACCGAGTCCCGAATCAACCGAGTCCCGAGGAGTTCCTGTGAACCGCCGTCTGCGCATCGGCATCGCCCTGCTCGCCGTCCTGCCCGCCCTGCTCCCGGCCCTGCTCCTCGGCCGGGTCGCGCCGTGGTCCGTCCTCCTGGCCGTCCTGCCGGCGTTCGGCGTGCAGGCGTTCCTCACCTTCCGCCGGCTCGGCCGGCTCCGGAGGGCCTGAGCCGGGGGCCGCCGCAGGCCCGGCGTCGGCGGCCCCGGAGGCGCGGACGGCGGGGAGCCGGACGGGAGCGGGGCGAGGGCGGGGGAGAGCGGCATCCGGGTGGCGCCCGACGACGCCGCGCGGATGTCAGGGCCGGCCCCGGCGGTCGACTCCGGTCGACTCCGGCCGGCCGCACGGGATGTGGCGGACGAACGGGTCAGCCGGCCGGGAAGTCGAAGTGGTAACCCTGGGCCACCAGCCAGGGCAGCAGCTGCTTCAGCGCGGCGACGCTCTGGCTGCGGTCCCCGCCGCCGTCGTGCATCAGGACGACACCGCCGGGCCGGAGTTGGCCCTGCACGGTGGAGACGATCGACGCGACGCCGGGGCGGGCCCAGTCCCGCGGGTCGACCGACCAGCCGAGCGGGCGCAGGCCGAGGTCGGCGGCGATCCGCTGGTTGTCGGCGGTGAACCCGCCGCCGGGGGCGCGGAACCAGGAGACCCGGGTGCCCGGGCCGCCGGCCTGGACGATCATGTCCTTGGCCCTGGAGATCTCGGACACGGCCCGGTCGTGCGGGAGCGCGGCGAACGGCTGGGGGTGGTCGACGCTGTGGTCGCAGAGCCGGTGGCCGGCCGCGACGATCCGCCGGACCATCGCCGGGTTGGCGGCGGCCTGCTGGCCGACCTGGCAGAACGTCGCCTTGACGCCGTACTGGGCGAGCAGGTCGAGGATCTGGCCGGTGGCTGGCCCGGGACCGTCGTCGAAGGTGAGGGCGACCGTGCGGCCGCCGGAGGCGGTGGAGCGGACGACCGAGGTGGACACCCCGTCCGAGGACGGCGGTGGCGGCGGGACCGGGGTGGTCGTGGGCGGGCGGGTGGCCGGCGGGGTGCCCGGGGTGTGCGACGGCGGTTGGGTCGGAGCGTGCGTCGGCGGCCTGGAGGTGCTCGGCGGCGGGGGGTTGGGCGTGGTCGGCTTCGGGGTGCCGGGCCTCGGCGTGGCGGGCGCGGCCGGCGTCGAGGCGGACGGCCCGGGCGAGGAGGGGGTACCGGCGGAGGAGGCCGCAGCAGTGGGCGGAGCCGACGGCGCCGGGGTGCCCGCCCCGGACGCCGTGATGCCGGGCTGCGGCCGGAGCGCGCCGTTGGCGGTGCCGCAGGCGGCCAGGCCCAGGGCGGCGGCCACCGCGACGCAGCCCGCGAGCAGGGGTCGGCGGCGGCGCCGGGCGGGCGGCGAGAGGCGCTGCGGGGTGGCGTGCTCGGGCATGGCTGCGGCTCCTCGGGTGCGGAGGTGATCGCGATCCCTGGGTCGGACTGCCGTCGGGCCGGGTGCCGGCCGACTTCAGGCTGACTGTCGGATGGGACGCCGATCGGACCACGTCCGGTTGCGCCGCACAAGCACGCCCCGTCAGCACACCGGTGAGGGCACCCGTGAGCGCACCCCGAGCGCGCCGACGAGAACCCGGCCGGGCGTCAGAACGGGTACCAGCGCACGTCCGTCGCCCCCGCGCGCAGCGACTCCACCCGCCGGCGGAACTCGGCCAGCGCGGCCGGGTTGCCCGGCGCCTGCTGCGCCACCCAGGAGGCGCTGGCCGTCTCCCGCGCACCGCGCAGCACCGCGAAGCCGGACCACTCCCGCACGTCCCAGCCGTACGCGCCGGTGAACGCCCCGTACTCCTGCGCCGGTACGCCGTACCGGTCGTGGCTGAGCGCCAGCACCACGAGGTCGTGCTCGCGCAGGTCGTGCGAGACGTTCTCCAGGTCGAGCAGGACCGGCCCGTCCGGGCCGACGTGCACGTTGCGCGGCAGGGCGTCGCCGTGGATCACCCCGGCCGGCAGGTGCGGGGCGAGGTCGGGCAGGGCGGCGGCGAAGGCGTCCCGGCGGTGGCGCAGGAAGGCGACGTCGGCCGGGTCGACGTGCCCCTCGGCGGAGGCGAGCCAGCGTTCCACCGGGGCGAGCAGGTCACGCCGGTCGAGCGGGAAGGGCGGCAGCGGCAGCCGGTGCAGGGCGCGCAGCAGCGGCGCGAGGTCGGCGGGCCGGGCGGGCCGGACAGCGGGCGCGAGGCGGTGCCAGAAGGTGACGGGGTGTCCGTGGGCGAGCTGCGGCCCGTCCGGCGCGCCATCGTAGGGCCGGACCACCGGGACGCCCCGGCCGGCCAGCCAGTGGGCGACGGCGAGTTCGTGCCGGGCCCGCTCGAACAGCTCGGGGCCGCGCCCGACCTTGGCGACCACGGCCGGGTCGCCGAGGTCGAAGACGGCGTTCTCGCCCAGGGCGAGCAGCCGTGCGTCGCCGGGGCCGGGCAGGCCGGCGGACTCGCAGGCGTGGGCGAGCAGCAGGCGGGCGCGGCCCTCGTCGAAGGGGAGCATGGGGGAGTCCGTTCGGTGGTGGCGGCCGGGGGACGGTGATCATTCTGGCAAACGAGGGCCGGGCCCCGCGTGATGCGGGGCCCGGCCGGATGCGTCGGGGGTGCCTGCCGGAGGATCAGACCCCGACCCTGCGGTGCCGGGCGCCGTCGGCGGCGGGTGCCGGGGCGGCCGGTACCGGGGCGGCCACCGCGCCGTGGGCGCCGACCGGCGGGAAGCTCTCGCCGTGCGAGAGGTCGGGCAGCCGGCGCAGCCAGGACGGCAGGTACCAGTTGCGCTCGCCGAGCAGGGTCATCACCGCGGGCAGCAGCACCGCGCGGATGACCGTCGCGTCGATCAGCACGGCGACCGCCAGGCCGACGCCCATCTGCTTCATCGCCTGCATGGAGAGGGTGCCGAAGACCGCGAACACCGCCACCATGATCACTGCGGCGCTGGTGACGACCCCGGCCGTGGAGCGGATGCCGTGCGCGATGGCGGCCCGGGTCGGCAGGCCCCGGTCGCGGCCCTCCTTGATCCGGGAGACCACGAAGACGTGGTAGTCCATCGAGAGGCCGAAGAGGATCACGAAGAGGAACAGCGGCACCCAGGACTCGACCGCGCCGACTCCGGCGGTGCCCAGCAGCGAGGCGCCCACCCCGTGCTGGAAGACCAGCGTCAGCACCCCGTACGCCGCTCCGACCGAGAGCAGGTTGAGCACCACGGCGGTGGCGGCGACGGCCAGCGAGCGGAACGAGGTGAGCATCAGCAGGAAGGCGAAGGCCACCACGAAGCCGAAGACCAGCGGCATCGAGCCGGTCATCTTGTCGTTGAAGTCGTACGAGCCGGCGGTGCGCCCGGTGACCGGGGCCTCGGTGCCGGCCACCTTCAGCACGGTGGCGGGGACGATCTCGGTGCGCAGGGTCTTCAGGGCGGCGTTGCTGGTGGCGTCGTTGCCGCTGCCGTTGAGCGGGATGTCGACGGTGGCGATGTTCTTGTCGGGGTGGACGGTGACGTCCACCGGGCCGTGCATCCTCCCGCTGGCCAGGGCCCTGGCCTTGAGGTCGGCGATGGCGGCGGTCATCGCCGGGGAGTCGATGTCGGCGGCCTTGATCACCACGCTGGCCGGGGCCGGGCTGCCGGGGAAGGCGGCCTCGATCTTCTGCGAGGCGGCGACCAGCTCGTTGCCCGCGGGCAGCTGCTGCTGGAAGGTGAGGTTGGCGGTGTGCATGGTGACCAGCGGCGCGGCCAGGCCGACCAGCAGCGCGCCGGCCAGCACGGTGGCGGCGAGCGGGCGGCGCAGCACCGGGGTGAGGATCGCGTTCCAGACCCGGCCGCCGGTGGCGGCGGCGTCGGGGCGGCGCAGCCCGGCGAGGAAGGGGACGCGGCCCTTCTCGACCTTGTCGCCGAGCATCGACAGCAGCGCGGGCAGCACGGTGAGGGAGCCGAGCACGGCGGTGACCACGACCACGATGGTGGCGTAGGACATCGCCTGGAACTCGGCTATGCCGGTGAGGAACATGCCGGCCATGGCGACGACCACGGTGACGCCGGAGACCAGGACGGCCCGGCCGCTGGTGGCGGCGGCGATCTTCAGCGCGGTCTCCGGGTCGCGCCCGGCGGCCCGCTCCTCGCGCTCGCGGCGCAGGTAGAAGAGGCAGTAGTCGACGCCGACGGCGAGGCCGACCAGGAGCATCACCGAGCTGGCGTTGTTGCTGGTGTGCAGGAACCCGCTGCTCAGCGCGACCAGCCCGCCCGCGGCGACGAAGGCGGTGATGGCGAGGACCACCGGCAGGACGGCGGCGACCAGCGCGCCGAAGGCGACCAGCAGGATGCCGAGGGCGAGCGGCACGGCGGTCCACTCGGCGCGGGCGAAGTCGTTCGAGAACTGCTCGTCGATCCACTTGCCGGAGCTGGCGTCGCCGAGCTCGACGACGGTCAGGTCGGGGTGCTGCTTCTGGACGGCGGCGACCGCGTCCATGATGGCGGGGACGTTCTTGACGGCGTCCTCGTGCTCCCCCTTGACGGTGAGCTGGACGAGCGCCGAGTGGCCGTCCGCCGAGACCGCCTTGGTGTCGTAGGGGGAGCGGACGTCGGCGGCCTTGCCGGTGGCGTTGACGCCGGTGACCACCTGCTCGACGGCGGCCCGGAAGGCCGGGGCGTCGGCGGCCAGGGTGGTGCTCTGGACCAGGACGGTCTCGCTCGCGGGGGACTTCAGCCCGGCGTCGTCGAGGATCCTGGCGGCCCGGGAGACCTGGCCGGGCATCGCCTCGGACTCCTTGACCTCGGTGCTGCCGTGCACGCCGCCGAGGTAGGCGGCGAGGACGACGAAGAGGAGCCAGCCGAAGACGGCCGTTCTTCTGTGCCGGGCGCTCCAGGCGCCCATGGCGGCAGCCGTGCCGAGCTTGGTCTTCACGGGAATCCCCCTGGGAGAGCGGCGGTGGCGCCGCGGGTGAGGCGTGGTTGCCGGCCGGGCGGTGGCGGCCGGGCGCCGGCGGTGGTCCGGCGTCGCAACCGACAGTAGAAAAAGGGTGGTTGACGGGGTATCCGGCTGGCGGGGGAGTATTCCCTGGGGTTCGCCTCGGGGGAGGGGTGGGGTTATCCCTACCTCAGAACCCTGACTTCTCCTCCCTGGGGTCGGGTGCGAACTCCACCCTGAGGGGGAGCGGTCTCCACCCGGAGCACGAGGTCAAGTGGCTGTCCGGGGGGTGAAGATGGTGCGGGGCGCCGATGGGCGTTCCCCGAGGGGGTCGGCTTCACGGGGGCTGCTTGCCGGGCGGCAAGCAAGTACTCGTAGGATGATGTCCTCAGATCACTTACCTGCCGACCGGCTAGGGGCGGGCCTCGTCGCCATGCCCAGCCGGTCCTCCGTCGCCCGACGTCCCGTCCCCCGAGGGCCGGCGGTGAACCATGCCCAGGAGGCATCGAGCATGTTCCACCGACTAGGACAATTTGTCGTCCGCCGCGCCTGGTGGGTGATCGCGGCATGGATTGTCGCGATGATCGCGATCGTGGCCGGCGCGCCGAAGATCACCGCGCAGACCGACGAGGCGTCCTTCCTCCCCAAGCACTACGAGTCCATCCAGGCCTCGGCGCTCCAGGAGAAGGCGTTCCCGGCCAGCTTCACGCCCTCCGCACTGGCGCTCTTCGAGCGCAACGACGGCGGCGCGATGAACGACGCCGACAAGGCCGCCATGGCCAAGATCGTCCAGGGTCTGACCGACAAGAAGATCAAGAACGTCGAGACGATCATCCCGGTCGGCGAGCAGACGACGTCCAAGGACGGCAAGTTCGCGCTCGCGCCGATCGCCATCGACAAGAAGACCCAGCAGTCCGAGGAGTTCGGCGAGACCGCCAAGCACCTCCGCGACGAGGGCAAGTCGCTCACCTCGGGGACGGACCTGAAGTTCCAGCTCGGTGGCTCCGCCGCCCAGGCCCTGGACCAGAAGGAGTCCTCCGGCTCGGCGGACGCGCTCATCGCGATGTCCACGGTCGTCCTGGTCGCACTCATCGTCGGGATCATCTTCCGCAGCGTCCTCGCCGGGATCCTGCCGATCCTGATCTCGCTGGTCGTCGCCATGCCGACCGCCAACGGCGTGATCGCGTACGCCACCAAGGCGTTCAAGCTGGAGACCACCCCGGTGCTCTCCGCGATCCTGATCGTCGTCGTGCTCGGCGTCGGCACCGACTACTTCCTCTTCCTGGCCTTCCGCTACCGCGAGCGGCTGCGGGCCGGTGACGACCGCAAGGAGGCCGTGGCCAACGCCGTCGGCCGGGTCGGCGAGGCGATCGCCTCGGCCGCCGGAGCGGTCACCGTCGCCTTCGCGGTGCTGATCCTCTCCAGCCTCGGCATGTTCAAGGCGCTCGGCCCGGCCCTGGCCATCGCCGTCGTCGTCACCGCGTTCGCCGCCCTCACCCTGGCCCCGGCCGTGCTCACGGTCATCCCGGCCCGCGGCGTCTTCTGGCCCGGCAAGAAGTGGATGAACGAGCCGGGCAACGCGCGCTTCACCGCGCTCGGCCGCATGGTGCAGAAGCGCCCGGGCATCGTCGCCCTGGCCTCCGGCGGCGTGCTGGTGGCGCTGTCGGCCGGCGCCCTGGGCTACAACGGCACCTTCGACCTCGCGGGCAGCTCCATGCCCAAGGACAAGGAGTCGATGGTCGTCCAGGACAAGCTGATGAACGGCTTCTCGGCCGGCGCCGCCGACCCGAGCCACGTCTACCTGACCAGCACCGCCGGGGTGAAGCTCGACCCGGCCAAGTTCGAGGCCTACGCGGCCAAGCTCAGCGGGGTGTCCGGCGTGGCACCGGTGGCGCCGAAGCCCCAGCTCAGCGAGGACGGCAAGACCGCCGACTTCACCGTGCTGCTCAACAACAAGCCGGACAGCAACGAGGCGATCGACACCCTCACCGACCTGCGCGACGTGGCCCACGGCCAGGCGCCGGCCGGCACGGAGGCGAAGGTCGGCGGCCTGACCGCCGTCTACAAGGACATCAACCTCGCGATGGCCCACGACTACAAGCTGGTCTTCCCGATCGCGGGTCTGCTGATCCTGCTGATCCTGGGCCTCCAGCTGCGCAGCGTGGTCGCCCCCTGGTACCTGATGGCCTCGGTCGGCCTCGGCTTCACCGCCACCCTCGGCGCCTCGACGCTGCTCTTCCAGGACATCAAGGGCGAGCACGGCATGATGTTCATGCTGCCGATCCTCATCTACCTCTTCGTGGTGGCGATCGGGACGGACTACAACATCCTGATCATCGCCCGCCTGCGGGAGGAGGCCCGCGAGGGCCGCAACCCGCGCGAGGCGGCCCGTGAGGCGCTGCGCCACGGCGGCCCGACCGTCGCGGCGGCCGGGTTCATCCTGGCGGCGTCGTTCGCGACCTTCATGCTCGCGGGCAACGTCTTCATGCTGGAGTTCGGCTTCGCGATGGCCTTCGGCATCATCCTGGCGGCCTTCGTGATGGCGCTCTTCTTCACCCCGGCGCTCACCGCGCTGATCGGCCGTACCGCCTGGTGGCCCGGCCACGGCGCCGACGACCGGCACGCCGGCCCCGCGCCGGTGACCGGTTCGCACGGCGTGCCGGAGCCGGCCGGACGGCACTGACCTTCCCCGGTGCACGACAGGCAGGCGGCGTCCGCTTCGGCGGGCGCCGCTTGCCCGTTTCCGGGCACCGGCAAACGTGACGTGCCGGGCAGAAACTCCCCGGTCAATCACGGTGGCAGCGTGCTACAGTCGAGGCAGTTGCAGTTTTGGTTCCCATGAACGTTTGTGTGCGCCTGCTGGTTCAACCCAACAGGCGCATTTGTTTTGTCCGGTGTTTCAGTCTCCGGATGGGGATCGCGGCTACTTGGGGTCCACGAGGTGTGGGCCCTGATGCCCCAGTTTTATGAGGAGACGGTTATGGCTACCGGCACCGTGAAGTGGTTCAACAGCGAAAAGGGCTTCGGCTTCATCGAGCAGGACGGTGGCGGCGCTGACGTGTTCGCCCACTACTCGAACATCAACGCCCAGGGCTTCCGTGAGCTCGTCGAGGGCCAGAAGGTCGAGTTCGACGTCACCCAGGGCCAGAAGGGCCCGCAGGCCGAGAACATCCGCGTCATCTGAGTCCAGCTTCCGAGCTGACTCGCGATCTCGCGAAGCGAGGGCCCGTACCGCACGGTGCGGGCCCTCGCGCATGCCGCCGAACGGCCGGGGCGGCGAACTCCAACCCGACGGCCGACCAGCCCCGACGGGGCTGTGCTTCCCATCGGACGGAGACTCCGTGACCACCCCTGCCCGCACGCCCCGCGACGGCGACCGCACCCGCAAGCCCCGCAGCCGCAACGGCGGCGCCCCCCGCGCCACCGGTGGCGCCCGCGGTGACGCCCCCCGCGGCCAGCGCCGCAACGCCCCCCGTTCCGCGGCCCAGGCGCCCGCCGACTTCACCGTCGTCGAGGGCACCCCGGCCCGCCCGCCGGCGGCGAGCTTCGCCGAGCTGGAACTGCCCAAGGGCATCCTGAACGCGCTCACCCGCGAGGGCGTCACCGAGCCGTTCCCGATCCAGGCCGCCACCCTGCCGGACTCCATCGCCGGCCGCGACGTGCTCGGCCGCGGCCGCACCGGCTCCGGCAAGACGCTCGCCTTCGGCCTCTCGCTGCTCGCCCGCACCGCCGGCAAGCGCGCCGACGCCCGGCACCCGCTGGCGCTGATCCTGACGCCCACCCGCGAACTGGCCCAGCAGGTCACCGAGGCGCTCACGCCGTACGCGACCGCCGTCAACCTGCGGATCGCCACCGTCGTCGGCGGCATGTCCATCACCCGCCAGGCCAACGCGGTGCGCCGCGGCGCCGAGGTGCTGGTCGCCACCCCGGGCCGGCTGGACGACCTGATCAACCGCGGCGACGTGGTGCTCTCCGACGTGGCCATCACCGTCCTCGACGAGGCCGACCAGATGGCCGACATGGGCTTCCTGCCCCAGGTCACCAAGCTGCTGGAGCAGGTCGCCGAGGGCGGGCAGCGGATGCTGTTCTCCGCCACCCTCGACCGCAACGTCGACCGCCTGGTCAAGCGCTTCCTGAGCGACCCGGTGACCCACTCGGTCGACCCGTCGGCCGGCGCGGTCACCACCATGGACCACCACGTGCTCCAGCTGGAGGCGGCCGACAAGGCTTCCGCCACCGCCCACATCGCCTCCCGCGAGGGCCGGCTGATCATGTTCGTGCACACCAAGCACGGCGCCGACCGCCTCGCCAAGCAGCTGCTGGCCAACGGCGTGAAGGCGGCCGCGCTGCACGGCGGCAAGTCCCAGCCGCAGCGCAACCGGGTGCTCGACCAGTTCCGCGACGGCCACGTGACCGCGCTGATCGCCACCAACGTCGCCGCCCGCGGCATCCACATCGACGGACTCGACCTGGTCGTCAACGTCGACCCGCCGATCGACCACAAGGACTACCTGCACCGCGGCGGCCGCACCGCCCGTGCCGGCGAGTCCGGCACCGTCGTCACCCTGGTCCTGCCCGACCAGCGGCGCGAGGTCAGCCGGCTGATGACCGTGGCCGGCATCCGCCCGACCACCACCAAGATCCGCCCGGGCGACGCCGAGCTGACCCGGATCACCGGCGCCCGCACCCCCAGCGGCGTGCCCGTCACCGTGGCCGTCCCGGCCCCGGCCGCCGCCCCCGCCGCCGAGGGCAAGCCGGCCGGCAGCGGCGCCCCCCGCCGCCGTCCCGGCAAGCGCTCCGGACTGCCCACCGACGTCGACATGAACGGCAACCCGCGCCGTCCCCGCCCCAAGCAGCGCCTCGGCGCCGGCGGCGGGCAGGGCGGCGGCGAGGGCGGCGGGCGCCGCCAGGCGGCCGGCTTCATCGGCCGCTCCTCGGGGCGTGCCAAGCCCGGCTCCGGCTCCAAGTCCGGCTCCAACTACGGCACCGGCCGCCAGCGCCGCAAGGCCGACTGAGCCCCTCCGGTCCCTCCCACGGCCCGGTTCCCCCTTTGCACGGGGGAGCCGGGCCGTGTGCATTCCGGCCGGATCGGAGGGCCCGCGCGGCCTGCCCTGGCCGTTCCCGGGCCTTTTCGTACACCTTCCGTTCGTGGGCGCACCAGTGGCGTGATCTTTACCTGCTCTGTTGACCATGGACACGCGGTGCCTGAGGATTTCACACGGCCTGCACAACCGACCCACTGTCATCACAATTTCTTCGCAAGCAGGCCGGCCGGCTCACCGTCTCCGGAAGGACCTTCGCGATGCGTCGCACCGCCGCCCTGTTCGCCAGTGCCCTGCTCGCGGGAGCAGCCGCGCTCACCGCGCCGGTTGCCAACGCCGCCGAGAGCGCGCCGTCCGCACCGGCCGCCGGCGCCCGGTCCGCGCAGGCCGCCGGTCCGGCCGACAAGTGCACCGTCGTCCCCAACGGCACGTCCTACACCGGCACCTGCTCGGGCATCGACCCGATGCAGACCTGGATGCTCGCGGGTGTCTGTGTGCACTACGACATGAACAACCCCGGGGTCCCGATCACCACGCCGGCGTGGAGCGCCGGCTGGGTCGCCGGCAACACCTCCACCACCGCGGGGTGCTCCGCCACGGAGTTCTCGTGGGGGATGGACATCGTGTTCGGCCCCGCGCCGGCGGGCGGGCCGACCGGTCAGATCACCGGCTTCGTGAACAAGTGCCTGGACGTGCGCGGTGGTGTCAGCAACAACGGGACCCCCGTGCAGATGTGGGACTGCCTCGGCAACGTCAACCAGTCGTGGCGGATCGCCTCCGACGGGACCATCCGCGCCGTCGGCCTGTGCCTGGACCCCGACGGCGGGCGGACCGGCAACGGCACGCCGGTGCACATGTGGGAGTGCAACGGCGCGATCAGCCAGCAGTGGAGGGTCCGGGCCGACGGCGCGATCGTCAACGTGAAGTCCGGCCGCGCCCTGGACGTGCGGGGCTGGGACACCGCCAACGGCGCGATCGCGCAGATCTGGGACTTCAACAACACGGCCAACCAGCTCTGGCACGCGCCCGCGTGACGCGCGTGGCAGCCCCTTGACCGAATCACCCCCAACCCTGAATCACCCTCAACCCTAAGGATCTCTTCGATGCGTCGTACCGCCTCTCTGTTCGCCACCGCCCTGCTCGCGGCGGCCGCCGCGCTCACGGCGCCGGCCGCCGAGGCCGCAGAGCCCGCGCCGACCGCCGGCGCAAAGTCCGCCCAGTCCGCCCAGTCGGCGCAGTCCGCGCAGTCCGCCGTGGGCGACAAGTGTTACGTGAACGCCACTCCCCAGGGCATGTACCAGGGCGTCTGTTCGGGCATCGACCCGACGCAGACCTGGCGCGTCGCGATCACCTGTTGGAGCTACTACTGGGGCACCTCGGTCCCGCAGCTCATAGCGGGCACCAACAGCCCCGAGGGGTGGGTCACCGGCAACCGCACCCAGCTCGCCAGCTGCGGCGGGGACCGCGTGAACACGGTGGAGCTCCAGTTCGGCCCCATGGCCGGGCCGACCGGTCAGATCACCGGCTTCGTGAACAAGTGCCTGGACGTGCGCGGTGGTGTCAGCAACAACGGCACGCCCGTCCAGATGTGGGACTGCCTCGGCAACGTCAACCAGTCGTGGCGGATCGCCTCCGACGGGACCATCCGCGCCGTCGGCCTGTGCCTGGACCCCGACAGCGGGCGGACCGAGAACGGCACGCCGGTGCACATGTGGGAGTGCAACGGCGCGATCAGCCAGAAGTGGCAGGTCCGGGCCGACGGCGCGATCATCAACGTGAAGTCCGGCCGCGCCCTGGACGTGCGGGGCTGGGACACCGCCAACGGCGCGATCGCGCAGATCTGGGACTTCAACAACACGGCCAACCAGCTCTGGCACGCGCCCGCGTAATGGCGTGACAGCACGGCCGAGCCCGGTCTCCCCGCCCGCGGGGGAGGCCGGGCCGCGTGGTTCGGGCCCGGAACGGCTCGCCGGTGCAAGGGCTACCCGAGCGCGCCGCGGGCCAGGACGGCCAGGCCCGCCGCGATGCGCTCGGGGCCGAGGCCGGCGTCGCGCTGGTGGCGGAAGAGCTCGGGGGCGAGCGGGGCGAGGAGCTGGTCGGCGACGGTGTCCGGGTCCGGGAGGCCGGCCCGACGGGCCAGGTGGGCGACGTGCAGCCGCCAGAAGGCGTAGGCGCCGGTCCGGTAGCGCGCCGCTCCGGTCTCCGCGCCGAGCACCAGGTGGACGTGGGTCTCCAGCAGCTCCACCATCGCCGCGTAGAAGGCGGCCAGCCGCTCGGCCGGGGCGGGCTCCGGCCCGTCGGCCCCGCCCGGGCCGAGCGGCGGGGCGCCGCCCAGCAGCCGCTCCTGGAGGGCCCGCTCGTGCTCGTCGAGCAGGGCGCGGGCGATGGACGCGCGGTCCGGGTAGCGGCGGTAGAGCGTGCCGCGGCCGATGCCGGCGGCCCTGGCGATGTCGTCCATGGTCACGCCGGCGGGGTCGCCCCCGGCGAAGAGCCGCTCGGCGGCGGCCAGGATCTTGGCGCGGTTGCGGGCGGCGTCGGCCCGTTCGCGCGGCGGGCGGCCGTCGGCCAGCGGGAGTTCGGTCACGGGCCCCACGATAGGAGGCAAGTGGACACAGCGTCCACTTGCCTCCTATCGTTCTGGGCGAAGGCAAGCGGACACTGTGTCCACTTGTTGCTCCGGCCTTGCCACGCCCAACTCCACCGGGGGGTTCACCGTGTCCACACTCCTGCACCTGAACAGCAGCGCCCGCACCGACTCCTTCTCCCGCCGCCTCGGCGCCGCCTTCACCACCGCCTGGCGCGACGCCGGCGGGGGCGAGGTCGTCCACCGTGACCTCGCCGCCCAACCGGTGCCGCCGATCGGCGAGGGCTGGACCCGGATCTGCGACACCCTGCTGCGCGAGGGCATCACCGACATCGCCCGCTACGGCGAGGCCGTCCGCACCGATCAGGAGCGGGAGGCCTGGGCCCTCGTCCGGCCACTGCTCGACGAACTGGTCGCGGCGGACGTCGTGCTGATCGGCGCGCCGATGTACAACTTCGGCATCCCCGCGGCCCTCAAGGCCTGGATCGACCAGGTCACCTTCCCGAAGATGGTCCTCGCGCCCCGGAAGTTCGTGGTCGTCGCCGGCCGCGGCGGCGCGTACGGCCCCGGCACCCCGCGCGAGCCCTTCGACCACCACGGCCGCTACCTGCTCGACTTCTTCCGCGGCCACTACGCGGTGGAGGACGGCGAGGTCGTCGCCGCCGAACTGGTCAACTCGCTGGTCGACCCGGGGCTGGCCGACCGCCGCGCGCAACACCTGGACTCCGCGGCCGGCGCGCTGCACCGGGCCGGGGAGCTCGGCGCGAAACTGGCGGGCCACCGCATCCTCCGGGAGGGCTGAGACCGTGCCGTGGATCTGGCTGCTGCTGGCGGGCGTCGTCGAGGTCGCCTGGGCGCAGTCCATCAAGCCGACCGAGGGGTTCACCCGGCTCCCGCAGACCGCGCTCTGCCTCGTCCTCATGCTCGGCGCCGTCTACCTGCTCGGCCGCGCCCTCCAGGACCTCCCGACCGGCACCGGCTACGCCGTCTTCACCGGCATCGGCACCATCGGCACCGTCCTGACCGGCCTCGTCCTGCGCCACGAGACGCCGTCCCCGGTCGCCCTGGCCGGCCTCGTCCTCATCACCGCCGGGCTGGTCACCGTCCACCTCGGCACGACCGCCCACTGATGCGGACGGCGTTCACCGGGGGCCCGGCGGCACCGGGCCCCCACGGTCCGGCACCGCTTCCGCGTGGGGGAGTCCCTGCGGAGGGGGGCCGAGAGGCGCCCCCGAGGCCCCCGGGGGCGCCCCCGCTCACGCCGTTGCGGCGGCCGGAGCGAGGGCGCGCAGGCGCTCACCCGTCTCCGCGTCCCGCGGCGACAGCACCACCAACTGCAGGCCGCCCTCGGCCCGGAGCACCAACTGATCGATCCTCAGGAGGCCCAGCTCCTCGTGCAGCACGTCCTTCTCCACCCCGGCCCGCTCCTGCACCTGGTGCTCGTCCAGCCAGCGGTCCGCCTCCGGCGACTCCGCCCGCAGCCGCCTGATCAGCCGGGCCAGCCGCCGCGCCTGCGGGGCGCCGTCACCGCCCCGCTCGGCGTACGCGGAGCGCAACTGTGCCAGGATCCGGCGCGCGTGCCGCTCCCAGTCCACCGTCCGGGCCCGGTTGACGGGATCGGCGAACACCACCCAGGCCAGGTTGCACTCCTCCGGTTCCAGCCGGGAGATCCTGAACAACGCCTCCGCGCCCGGATTCCACGCCCGGACGTCCCAGTCCGCGTCCATCACGAAGGCCGGCGCCGGCCACTGCGCGTGCATCAGCCGCAGCAGCGCCGCCGGGACCTCCTCCGGCACCTCGATGCCGGCCTCCCGGGGGTGGCTCCCGGCCAGCCGGAACAGGTACGCCGTCTCCGCCCGGTCCAGCCGCAGCGTCCGCGCCAGGCTGGCCAGCACCTCCGGAGAGGGGTTGATCTGCCGTCCCTGCTCCAGCCACGTGTACCAGGTCACCCCGACTCCGGCGACCAGCGCCAGCTCCTCCCGCCGCAGCCCCGGAGTGCGCCGCCGCACCCCCGGTGCCATGCCGACCTCCTCCGGCGTCAGCCGGGCCCGCCGGCTGCGCAGGAAGCTCGACAGCGCCTTGCGGCGGACCTCCGCGTCGCTCATCTCCCCCGCACTCCCCTGGTAGTCGTACTACCAGTATCCCCACGCACTGCTGCGTGCCGGGACGCCCCGCGAAGCTTGATCCGTCAGCGGATCACGCAAACCTCACAGGGGGAATCCCGATGCACCGTCAGCTCCGCCGCACCCTGGTCGCCGCCGCGGCGGCCACCGTCCTGCTCGGCACCGCGGGTGCGCTGCCCGCCGCCGCCGCGCCCGCGCACCGGGCCCCGGCGGTGATCCAGGGGCACGCCCCGAAGTTCGTCCCCGAGGGGGCGACCTGGGACCCGGCGCACCGCCGCTTCCTGCTCGGCTCGATGGGCCACGGCACCGTCACCGCCGTCACCACCGACGGCTCGGTCCGCACCCTGGTCGACGACCCGGACGTACTGGTGCAGATCGCCGGTCTGCACGTGGACGCCGCCCGCGGCCGCGTCCTGGCCGTCAACATGGACAACGGCGTCGGCGACCGCAGCACCCCCGCGACGGTCGGCCGGATCGGCGGGCTCGGCGCCTACGACCTGGAGACCGGGCGGCGGATCTTCTACACCGACCTCGCCGCCGCGGCCGGGGACGGCGGCCCGCACGTCGCCAACGACGTGGCCTTCAGCCCCGACGGCACCGCGTACGTCACCGACTCCTTCGCCCCGGTCGTCTACCGGGTGGGGGTGGACGGCAGGGCGTCCGTCCTCGTCCGCGACGACCGGCTGGCCCCGCGGCCCGGCGGCTACGGCCTCAACGGCATCGTCTACCGGGACGGCCGGCTCGTCATCGGCAAGTGGGACGACGGCACGCTCTGGCAGATCCCCGTCCACAACCCGGCCGGGCTGCGGCGGATCGAGGTCCGCGGCGACGCGGGCGCACTGCTGCACCTGGACGGCCTGACGAGCCGTCCGGACGGCGGGATCGCCGGCGTCACCAACAACCTCCGGGGGGCCGGCCGGGACGCCGAGGTCGAGCTGCGCTCCGACGACCACTGGCGCACCGCCCGGCTGGCCGCCGTCCGCCCCTGGGCCGATCTCGTCCCCACCGCGGTGACCCCCGGCCCCGCCGGCGCCACCTACGTGCTCTCCGCCCGCCTGGACCTCGCCCTGGCCGGCAAGCCCGCCGACGCGTTCACCCTGCGCCGGATCTGACCGGGAGCGCGGCGCCGGCCGGGGGCCACTCTCTGGCCGGGCTGCGCCGGCCTCCGGGACCAGACCCGAGCGGGCCCGCCGCGCTCCGGCCTCAGGCGGTGAGGGCGGGGGCCGCCGCCGCCACTGCCCGGGCCCGGTCGTAGCGGGCGAGGAGGAGGCGGGCGAGTTCGGGGGCCGCGCCGAGGACGTCGGCGAGGAGGGCGGCGGAGCCGGCGGCGGCCTCGGCGATCCGGTCGGGGAGGCGGCCCGGGGCGAGCAGGTAGGGGGAGACGGCCACCTCGGCGGCGCCGGCGCGGCGCAGCGCGGCGACCGCGTCGGGGACACGGGGGCCGGCGGCGGAGGCGTAGGCGACCTCGACGGCGGCCCAGCCGCGGGTGCGGCGCCACTCGGCGGCGACCGCGCGGGTGGCGGCGTCGGCGGCCGGGTCGGAGGAGCCGGCGGCGGCCAGGACGACGCCGGTGCGGGCGCGGACCGCGGGGGAGGCGAGGTCGAGCCCGGCCTCGGCGAGGCGGCGGTCCAGGGCGTCGAGCAGCAGCGGGGAGGGCCCGAGCACGTCCGCGACCGGCAGGCCCGCGCCGGCGGCGCGCAGCGCGGCGGGGATGTCGTGCTTGGCATGGAAGGCCCGGTTGAGCAGCAGCGGCACGGCCACGGCGTCCGCGCCGGCCCCGGCGAGCCGGGAGACCACCTGCGGGATCCGCGGCGCGCAGTGGTCGAGGTAGGCGGTGGCGACCTCCAGCCCGGGGCGCAGCGCCCGGACCCCGGTGACCAGCGCGGCCACCGTCGCGGCGTGCCGCGGGTCGCGGCTGCCGTGGGCGATCAGCAGCAGGGCGGGGCCGCCCGCCGCCACCGCGGTGGCGGGGGCGGCGGACAGCCGGCCTTCGTACACGGGAGGCGCCTTACTTGACGGCGGCCAGCAGGCCGCGGTTGCGCAGGACCCGGCGCTCGACCGGGGTGAACACCAGCAGTTCGATGGCGATGCCGACGAACAGGATGAGGATGATGCCGAGCAGCACGCCCGCCATGTCGGAGAACTCGCGCTGGTTCTCCAGGTACCGGCCGAGGCCGAGGCCCAGGTCGGGGGAGGAGGCGACGAGCTCGGCGGCCATCAGCGAGCGCCAGGAGAAGGCCCAGCCCTGCTTGAGGCCGGCCAGGTAGCCGGGCAGTGCGGCCGGCAGCAGGATGTGCCGCGCGCCCGCGAGGCCGGTGGCGCCGATGGTGCGCCCGGCCCGCAGGAACAGCGGCGGGACCTGGTCGATGCCGGCCACCAGGCCGTTGGCGATGGACGGGACGGCGCCGAGCAGGATGACCGCGTACATCATCGAGTCGTTGATGCCGAGCCAGATGACGGCGGCCGGCACCCAGGCGACCGAGGGCAGCGACTGGAGGCCGGAGAGGACGGGGCCGAGCGCGGCCCGCACCGGCCTGACCCGGGCGACCAGCAGGCCGATCGGGGTGCCGATGACGAGGGCTATCAGGAAGCCGGAGAGGCCGCGCCAGACGCTGGTCCAGATGATCGAGAACAGCGTGCCGGCGGTCCAGAGGTCCCCGAGGGCGCCCCAGACGTCGGCCGGGCTGGGCAGCTTGTAGGCGGTGGTGACGTGCAGGCTGTACGCGCCCTGCCAGAGGGCGAGCACCAGGACCACGCCGAGCAGCGGCGGCAGCGCCTTCTGCCGGAACACCTCGCCGAACGAGGTGCGCTGCGCGGAGACGGCGTCGAGGGCGTCCAGGCCGGCACCGACGTCGGCGGTGTCCGTTCCGGGCGTGGCGGCCTTGTCCAGGACGGGGGTGGTGTCAGTGCTGGCCATGGCGGCGGATCTCCCCACGAAGTTCTTCGGTGATCTCGATGGACAGGTCGGCGACGCCGGAGGACTCGATCCGGCGCGGCTGCGGCAGGTCGATCCGCCACTCGCGCGCCACGCGGCCGGGGCGGGAGGAGAGCAGCACCACGCGCTGGGCGAGCCGGACGGCCTCCCGCACGTTGTGGGTGACGAACAGGACGGACAGCTTGCGCTCGGCCCAGATCCGGGTGATCTCGTCGTGCAGGACGTCCCGGGTGATGGCGTCGAGCGCGGCGAACGGCTCGTCCATGAGCAGCACCGAGCCGCCCTGGGCGAGTGCGCGGGCCATCGCGACGCGCTGGCGCATGCCGCCGGAGAGCTCGTGCACGCGCTTGCCGTACGAGCCCTGGAGGCGGACCAGTTCGAGCAGCCGTTCGGCCTCGGCCCTGCGCTCGGGGCGGGGGACGCCGGCGAGCTTGAGGGCGAGCTCGATGTTCTTGCCGGCGGTGAGCCAGGGGAACAGTGCGTGCTCCTGGAACATCAGCGCCGGGCGACCCCCGGCCACCTCGATCGTGCCGCGGGTGGGCTTGTCGAGGTCGGCGACCAGGTTGAGCAGGGTGGACTTGCCGCAGCCCGAGGCACCGAGCAGCGTGACGAACTCGCCGGGCGCGACATCGAGGGTGATGTCGTCCAGGACGTGGGTCTGCGCGCCGGGACGGCCGAAGGACTTGTGCACGTGCGAGATCCGGACGGCGGGCGCGCCGTCGCGGGTGCCGACGCCGGCGGCGTCGTCCGAGGTGGTCAGTGCCGGGGACATCCGGGCACCTCCTGCGTGAGAGGTCATGGGCCCCTCCCGTCCGTTGGCGGGCCGGGAGGGAAGGGTGGCGAAGCGGGAGCCGGGGTCCGGCCCCGCCCGTCCCTGTGCCTGGGGGCATCGATCGGGCATCGACCGGGAGGGCGGGGGGCCGGACCGCGGAGCTTGGGGGCGCGGGCCGAGCGGTACTGCCGGGTGCTACTTGGTACCGAGGCCGGCGTCCGCCACCGGGCTCTGGCCCTTGGCCGCGAGCACCTTGTTCAGCAGCGTCAGGTCGTAGATGCCGTTCAGGCTCGGCTTCTTGAGCAGGCCCGCGGTGACGGCGTGGTCGGCCTCGGCCTGCAGGGTGGAGGCCAACGGGTCGTCCAGGAAGTCGATGTCCTGCCAGGCCGGGTCGAGGACGGCCGGCTCCAGCGCGTTGCCGGCCTCCTTCTTGATGGCCTCGTTGGCGTCGGCCTTGGCCTTGTCCGGGTTGGCCTTGATGAAGGCGTTGGTGTTCACCGAGCCGCGCAGCACGGCCTCCACCACGTCCGGGTGCTCCGCGAGGAACTTCTGCGAGACGATGATGTTGGTGATCACGAACTTCTTGTCCGGCCAGACGTCCTTCTCGTTGAGCAGGACCTTCGCGCCGAGGGTGACCAGCTTGGACGCGGTCGGCTCGGGCACCCAGGCGCCGTCGATCGAGCCCTGCTTGTAGGCGTCCGGGGTGACCTTGTTGTCCGAGCGGATCACGCTGACGTCGCCGGCGCCGGACTGCGCGTCGACCTTGTAGCCCTTGCCGGCCAGGTAGTTGAGGAGCGCCACGTCCTGGGTGTTGCCCAGCTGCGGGGTGGCGATCTTCTTGCCCTTGAGGTCGTCCAGGGAGGTGATCTTGTCCGGGTTGACGACCAGCTTGACGCCGCCGGAGGCCGAACCGCTGATGATCTTCAGCGACTTGCCCTCGGACTTGGTGAAGCCGTTGATCGCGGGGGAGGGGCCGATCCACCCGATGTCGATCGAGCCGGCGTTCAGCGCCTCGATCTCGGCCGGGCCCGCGTTGAAGACCTGGGTCTTGACCTGGGTGGCGCCCAGCTCCTTCTGGAACAGGCCCTCCTGGAGACCGACCAGCGGGGTGCCGTGGGTCAGGTTGGCGAAGTAGCCGATCTTGACCGTGTCGGCGGAGAGCTTCGCGCCGGAGCCGGCGGCCGAGTCGCCGGCCGCCGGCGCGCTGCTGGTCTTCTTGTCCTCGCTCTTCGAGCCGTAGCCGCAGGCGGAGAGCAGCGCCACGGCCGTGAGGCCGGCCACGACGGCCGCGGCGGAGCGTCTGATCCGGCCGGCGTCGGGGCGGGGCGCGGTATGGGGAAGTGCCTGGTTCGGTGCCATGGGCGGAGTCCTGTTCACGGACGGACCGTCAGGAGGCGGTCTCGGGACGGAAGTCGGTCAAGGTTGTGCTTGCGGCATCGGGGGATGCCGGGCAAGCCGGGACGGCGCTGCTGTGCCAGCTGTGGGGTGGGACAGCGGCCGGCCCGGTGACAGGGCGTTCTCAGCCCTGTCGGCCCACACATCGGGTCAGGCCGCCCTGGCCGCTGCCGAGGACGCCGCTGCCGATGCGGCCGCCTTCCTTGTCCATGCCCGAGAACGCCTCGCTGGGCATCAGACCCAGTCCTCCTCAAGGGGTTCGGTGGTGCCGGTGGATACGGTCTCGAAGGCCTCGCCCGCCATGCCGGCGGTGAGGGTGGTGCCGTCGGCCGGGTCGATCAGCAGGAACGAACCGGTCAGACGGTTGTCGGAGTAGCCGTCGAGCGCCAGCGGCTCGGCGGTGCGCAGCACCACGTGGCCGATGTCGTTGACGTCCAGCCCGTCGGGGGCGTCGCGCTGCTCCAGCGTGTCGATGTCGATCCGGTAGGAGATCTCCTTGACCAGCGCGCGCACGGTGCGGGTGGTGTGCTTGAGCAGCACCTTGGCGCCGACGCGCAGCGGCCGCTCGCTGAGGTGGCTGACGGTGGCCTCGATGTCCTTGGTGGGGACGGGGGCCGGTCCGGCCGCGATGAGGTCGCCCCGGGAGACGTCGATGTCGTCGGCGAGGCGCACGGTGACCGACTGGGGGGCCCAGGCGATGTCGGTGGGCCGGCCGAGCGCGTCGATGCCGGCGACGGTGGTGGTGTGGCCGGAGGGCAGCACCGTCACCGGGTCGCCGACCCGCAGCACGCCGGAGGCCAACTGCCCGGCGTAGCCGCGGTAGTCGGGGTGCTCGTCGGTCTGCGGGCGGATCACGTACTGGACGGGGAAGCGGGCCGGCTCGACGCTCGGGTCGCTGCCGACCGGCACCGTCTCCAGGTGCTCCAGCAGGGTGGGGCCGCCGTACCAGTCCATGTGGGCGGACGGCTCGACCACGTTGTCGCCGGCGAGCGCGGAGATCGGGACGGCCACCACGTCCTTGACGCCGAGCGAGGCGGCGTAGGCGGTGAACTCGGCGGCGATGGCGGCGAAGACGGGCTCCGCGTACTCGACGAGGTCCATCTTGTTGACGGCCAGCACCACGTGCGGCACGCGCAGCAGCGCGGCGACGGCGGCGTGCCGGCGGGTCTGCTCGACCACGCCGTTGCGGGCGTCGACCAGGACGACGGCCAGCTCGGCGGTGGAGGCGCCGGTCACCATGTTCCGGGTGTACTGCACGTGCCCGGGGGTGTCGGCGAGGATGAACCGCCGCCGCGGGGTGGCGAAGTAGCGGTAGGCGACGTCGATGGTGATGCCCTGCTCGCGCTCGGCGCGCAGGCCGTCGGTGAGCAGCGCGAGGTCGGGCGCCTCCTGGCCGCGGCTCAGGGAGGCGCGCTCGACGGCCTCCAGCTGGTCGGCCAGCACCGACTTGGAGTCGTGCAGCAGACGGCCCACCAGGGTGGACTTGCCGTCGTCGACGGACCCGGCGGTGGCGAAGCGCAGCAGGGAGGTGGCGCTGGTCTCGGTGGTGGTGCTCATTTAGAAGTATCCCTCGCGCTTGCGGTCTTCCATCGCGGCCTCGGAGAGCTTGTCGTCGGCGCGGGTGGCGCCGCGCTCGGTGAGGCGGCTGGCGGCGATCTCGGCGATGACGGCCTGGATGTCGGTGGCGTCGGAGTCGACGGCACCGGTGCAGGACATGTCGCCCACCGTGCGGTAGCGGATCAGCCGCCGCTGGACCGGCTCGTTCTCCTTGGGGCCGCCCCACTCGCCGGCGGTCAGCCACATGCCGCCCCGGGAGAAGACGTCGCGCTCGTGCGCGTAGTAGATCTCCGGGAGTTCGATGCCCTCGCGCTCGATGTACTGCCAGACGTCCAGCTCGGTCCAGTTGGAGAGCGGGAAGACCCGGACGTGCTCGCCGACGGCGTGCCGGCCGTTGTACAGCGACCAGAGCTCGGGACGCTGGCGGCGCGGGTCCCAGGCGCCGAACTCGTCGCGCAGGGAGAAGACGCGCTCCTTGGCGCGGGCCTTCTCCTCGTCGCGGCGGCCGCCGCCGAAGACGGCGTCGAACTTGTTGCCCTCGATGGCGTCCAGCAGCGGGACGGTCTGGAGCGGGTTGCGGGTGCCGTCGGGGCGCTCGCGCAGCCGGCCGTCGTCGATGAAGTCCTGGACGTGGGCGACGTGCAGGCGCAGGTTGTGCCTGGCCGCCACCCGGTCGCGGTACTCGATGACCTCGGGGAAGTTGTGGCCGGTGTCCACGTGCAGCAGCGAGAAGGGGATGGCGGCCGGCCAGAAGGCCTTGAGCGCCAGGTGCAGCATGACGATGGAGTCCTTGCCGCCCGAGAAGAGGATCACCGGGCGCTCGAACTCCCCCGCGACCTCGCGGAAGATGTGCACCGACTCGGCCTCCAGCGCGTCCAGGTGGGACAGCGCGAAGGGGGTGTCGTCGGTGTCGACCAGGCTGTCGGTCGCGGTGGTCATGCGAGACCCCTCTCGGTCAGGAAGGCGTGCAGCTCGGCGGCGCTCTCGGCCACCTCGCGGCCCTGGGTCTGCAGTCGCAGCTCGGGGTCCGCGGGAGCCTCGTACGGGTCGTCGACGCCGGTCAGGCCGGAGAGCTCACCGGCCGCCTGCTTCGCGTACAGCCCCTTGACGTCGCGCTCGGCGCACAGCTCGACCGGGGTGGCGACGTGGATCTCCAGGAAGTCGGTGCCGTGGGCGGCGTGCCGCTCGCGGACCGCCGCGCGGGAGTCGGCGTAGGGGGCGATCACGGGGGCGAGCACCTTCACGCCGTTGGCGGCGAGCTTCTCGGCGACGAAGCCGATCCGGGTGACGTTGGTGTGCCGGTCCTCGCGGGTGAAGCCGAGGCCCTTGGAGAGGAACTCGCGGATCTCGTCGCCGTCCAGGACCTCGACCCTGTGGCCCTCGGCGCGCAGCCGTCCGGCCAGGGCGAAGGCGAGCGTGGTCTTGCCGGCGCTCGGCAGCCCGGTCAGCCACACGGTGGCGCCGCGCTCGCAGGGTGCGGCCGCGGGGGCCGCCTCTGCGGCTCCGCCGGCGGCCGGGGTGGTGGTCGTCACGGGGTTACTCCTGGAGATCTGAAGGGGGGTCGTGCGGGTCAGAGGTGGATGCCGCACTCGGTCTTGCCGGAGCCGGACCAGCGGCCGGCCCGGGCGTCCTCGCCCTCGGCGGGCTTGCGGGTGCAGGAGAGCGGGGAGCAGCCGACCGACGTGTACCCCTCCCACAGCAGCGGGTTGAGCAGTACGCCGTTGGCGCTGACGTAGGCGTCCACGTCCTCCTGCGTCCAGCGGGCGATCGGGGCGAGCTTGACCTTGCGGCGCCTCGCGTCCCAGGCGACCACCGGGGTGTCCGCCCGGGTCGGCGACTCGTCGCGGCGCAGCCCGGTCGCCCAGGCGTCGTACCCGCCGAGACCGCGGTTCAGCGGCTCGACCTTCCGCAGCGAGCAGCAGAGGTCCGGGTCGCGGTCGTGCAGGGCGGGCCCGTACTGGGCGTCCTGCTCGGCCACGGTCTGGAGCGGCTTCAGCGTGATGACGTTGACCGGCATCACCGCGGCGACCGCGTCCCGGGTGCCGATGGTCTCCGGGAAGTGGTAGCCGGTGTCCAGGAACACGACGTCCACACCGGGGAAGACCGAGGAGGCGAGGTGGGCGACGACCGCGTCCTCCATGGAGGAGGTGACGCAGAACCGCTTGCCGAAGGTGTCGGCGGCCCACTTCAGGATCTCCTGAGGGGTCGCCTCCTCCAGCTCGCGGCCGGCCCTGAGCGCCAGCTGCTCGTAGTCAGTCGTCGTGTCGGTCATGCGCCTTACCCCCGTTGGCCGGTGACAGCAGTCCCAGGAACTTCAGCTGGAAGGCCCGGCGGCAGCCGTGGCACTCCCAGGCTCCGTGCCCGGCCTCGGACGGGCGCAGGTCCTCGTCCCCGCAGTAGGGGCAGAAGAACGGTGCCGCTCGCTCGCTCATCGCCCACCTCGCTTCGCCCGGCTCGCCCGGCTCGCTCGGCTCGCTCGGCGTCCGCTTCGCGAGACGCGCCCCTCTTCCACGGTTCGCTCTCTCGGCTCGCTCACGACAGCTGCTCCTCGCTCGCGCGGGCCGCCCACTGGGCGAAGCGCTCGCCCTCGGCGCGGTCGGCCTGGTAGCGGGTCAGGACGCGCTCGACGTAGTCGGGCAGGCCGTCCTTGGTGACCTTGAGGCCGCGGACCTTGCGGCCGAAGCCGGCCTCCAGCCCGAGCGCGCCGCCCAGGTGGACCTGGTAGCCCTCGACCTGCTCGCCGTCGGCGTCGGTCACCAGCTGGCCCTTGAGACCGATGTCCGCGACCTGGATGCGGGCGCAGGCGTTCGGGCAGCCGTTGATGTTGATGGTCAGCGGCTCCTCGAAGTCGGGGAGGCGCTTCTCCAGCTCGTCGATGAGCGTGCGGCCGCGCTCCTTGGTCTCGACGATCGCGAGCTTGCAGTACTCGATGCCGGTGCAGGCCATGGTGCCGCGGCGGAACGGCGACGGGGTGACGCGCAGGTCCAGCGCCTCCAGGCCGGCCACCAGGGACTCGACCCGGTCCTCGGCGACATCGAGGACGAGCATCTTCTGTTCGGCGGTGGTGCGCAGCCGGTCGCTGCCGTGGGCGGCGGCGAGGTCGGCGATCCGGCCGAGCAGCCTGCCGTCGACGCGGCCGACGCGCGGCGCGAAGCCGACGTAGTAGTTGCCGTCCGTCTGCCGGTGCACGCCGACGTGGTCGCGCCAGCGGCCGGCGGGCTCCTCGGGCGCGGGGCCGTCGACCAGCTGGTACTTGAGGTACTCGTCCTCCAGGACCTGGCGGAACTTCTCCACGCCCCAGTCGGCGACCAGGAACTTCAGCCGGGCGCGGTTGCGCAGCCGGCGGTAGCCGTAGTCGCGGAAGATGCCGATGACACCGCCGTAGACGTCCGCGACCTCGTCCAGCGGGACCCAGGCACCCAGGCGGACACCGAGCTTGGGGTTGGTCGAGAGGCCGCCGCCGACCCAGAGGTCGAAGCCGGGACCGTGCTCGGGGTGGACCACGCCCACGAAGGCGATGTCGTTGATCTCGTGCGCGACGTCCAGCAGCGGCGAGCCGGAGACGGCGGACTTGAACTTGCGCGGCAGGTTGGAGAACTCGGGGTTGCCGATGAAGCGGCGCTGGATCTCCTCGATGGCGGGGGTGCCGTCGATGATCTCGTCCTCGGCGATGCCGGCCACCGGCGAGCCGAGGATGACGCGCGGGGTGTCACCGCAGGCCTCGGTGGTGGAGAGGCCGACGGCCTCCAGCTTCTGCCAGATCGCCGGGACGTCCTCGATCCGGATCCAGTGGTACTGCACGTTCTGCCGGTCGGTCAGGTCGGCGGTGTTGCGGCCGTACAGCTCGGAGACCTCGGCGATCGCCTTGAGCTGGGCGACGGTCAGCCGGCCGCCGTCGATGCGGACCCGGAGCATGAAGTACTCGGCGTCCAGCTCGTGGGGGTCCAGGATGGCGGTCTTGCCGCCGTCGATGCCCTCCTTGCGCTGGGTGTACAGACCCCACCAGCGCATCCGGCCGCGCAGGTCGGCCGGGTCGATCGAGTCGAAGCCGCGGTGCGCGTAGATCGTCTCAATACGTGTCCGCACGTTGAGACCGTCGTCGTCCTTCTTGAACTGCTCGTTGGCGTTCAGGGGAGTGAAGTGGCCCATGCCCCACTGGCCCTCACCGCGGTGGCGGGTCACCTTGCGCGGCGCGGCGGGACGGCGCTCGGCGGCGCTGTCGGCCGTGGGCTCGGCGGTCTCGGGAGTGGTGGCCATGGTGAAGTCCTTCGGGGCAGGTGGCTCTGACGCCGGGTGGGTCGCTGGGGCGTGCTCGGCGGTGCGCTGCTGCTGTGACCTGCTGGTTTGTCAGGGCCGGGAGAGCAGTGACCGGGGCCGGGCGGGCGCCTGCGCATCCGCTTCAGCGGGGATGGCGAGGGTGGTGGCGCCGGGTGCGGTGGGTGGCGGCGGGGTGGGGCTCAGATCACCGGACAGATGGCGCTGGACACGCGAAGGAGATCGACGTGGAGTCGACCTACTAGGGTGGTTCCGGCGCTTGGCATGGCAAGAGATTCGCACGGCGCACGACGTGCGGTCCACTAACGTCCGAATTATGGACGCAAAGGTTTCGCATACCGAGATGCTGGAGCGTTCCCGCCGCTCGCCGGATCGGTGCCCGGTGACCGCTGTCCGACACGGAGATCAACGGACCTGCTCCGGCCCGATACCGTTAGCCCTGTGCAACCAGCAGGCGAAACGACGAGACCGAACCCCGAGCGGCCCTCCCGTCGTCGGGGCAGGGGCTCCCGGCGGGCGGCCAAGCAGGTCACCTGGCGCAGTACGGCCTGGGCCCTGGTCAAGGACACCACCAACACCTGTGTCGAGTACCGGGTCACCGGCCTCGCCGCGGAGGCGGCGTTCTTCACCCTGCTGTCCATCCCGCCGCTGCTGCTCTGCCTGGCCGGCACCCTCGGGTACCTCGACGACTTCCTCGGCGCCGGCACCATCGAGAAGCTGAAGCAGGACATCGTCAAGGCCGCCGGGACGGTGCTCTCGGACTCCTCGGTCCAGCAGGTCGTGGTGCCGCTGCTGAAGGAGGTCTTCGACCACACCCGGCCCGACCTGGTGTCGATCGGCTTCCTGCTCTCGCTCTGGTCCGGCTCCCGGGCGCTCTACATCTTCATCGACACCATCACCGTCATGTACGGGCTCGACGGCAAGCGCGGCATCGTCAAGACCAGGCTCATGTCGCTCGGCCTCTACCTCGGCGCCCTGCTGATCGGCTCGCTGGTGCTGCCGCTGCTGATGGCCGGCCCCGGACTGGTGCAGAACGCCGTGCCGGACATCGCGACCGTCGTCAACGCGCTCTACTGGCCGGTCGCGATCCTGCTGCTGATCGTCTTCCTGACCACCCTGTACCACCTCGCCGTGCCCGTCTCCACGCCCTGGCGGGAGGACATCCCGGGCGCGCTGGTCGCGCTGGTGGTGCTGGTCTTCTGCAGCGTGGCCCTGCGGCTCTACCTCGTCAGCTCGGTCGAGGGCCCGTCGGTGTACGGCTCGCTGGCCGCACCGGTGGCCGTCCTGCTCTGGATCTTCGTCGTCGCGCTCGCAGTGCTCATCGGCGCCGCGATGAACGCCGCCATAGACCGCCGCTGGCCGACCCTGGAGACCGCCGACGCCCGCGCCGAGAACGAACGCGCCCACGAGGAGGCCGCCGCCGCGGTGGTCCGCGAGGTGGCCGCCCGGCGCGCCGTCGAGCGGGCCCGGCGGGCGCGCGAACTGGGCCTCGCCGAGGGCGCCGAGGAGGAGCACTGGGGAGAGGACGAGGGCGAGGACGTCGACGTGCCCTCCGAGTACCCCGAGCGCTGGGCCGACGTGCTCGCCGCCGACAACGTCCGGGCGCGCCTCACCGCCCGCGGAGGCGGCCCGCACCACCGGCCCGCCCCGCCGCCCCCGGACAGCGACCGGCCGACCGCGCCGCCGCCCGACTACCAGCTGCCCTCCCACCCGCCGCGGCCGCCGTGGGACCAGGACTGACCTGCCGGGGGCGGGGCTGCGGCCGACCCGGTCCCGCACCTGCGAGACCGCAGAACCGCCGGAACGGCCACGCCTTCCTGACGGGGCTCCGCGGGCCTTGCGCACCAGGCGACGATCGCCTGTCGTCTGTCGAAACGGCCCGCCGGAAAGGGCGGGCCGTCACGGCTGCGGATTGGCGGAGCTGGATGACCGTCCCCGGCCCGTTCGCCGTCAGGCGGTGAGCTTCGCGGCGGCCTCGCTCATCACGGCCGGTTTGGTCCCGCTGAAGGAGACGGTGTGGCTGACGTGCTGTCCCCGCTGATGAGCGCCCGGGCTCAGTCCATGGTCGGCCAGTCCCAGCCGAGCTGGATGAACATGCCGAGGCGGTCGCTGACGGCACGGATCTCGACGATCTGCCCGGCGCGGACGGTGAAGATCCAGATCTGCTCGACGTCGCAGCGACGGTTGGTCGGCTCGGGCATCCGGGCGTGGAAGCCCGTGTGCACCCCGGCCACCCGCAGGCGGGCCACGACCTCGTCGTCCTCGGCGATGAGCTGCTGGATGTGGAAGCCGTCGCCCTCGGCCTCGGTGCTGAAGGCGGCCAGCTGGAGGCGGAAGCCCTCGACGGCGGCGCCGGGGGCGTCCTCCTCGCCGAAGATGATCTTGTTGTGGTCGATCACCGACGGGGAGAGCAGCTGCACCCAGCCGTCGCCGGAGCGGTCGTTGAGCGCGGTGACGAAGTCGCGGATGACCTGCTTGTTGGCGATGGTCGACATGGTGGTTCCCCCTGCTGTGACAACTTCTTACGTGGTAAGTTTGCTGAGGGAGAGTGTTCTCTTATCCCGTAAGAAAGTCAAGCCCGTCCGGGGCGAGGAGGAGCAGGCATGGCACAGCGGCAGGGGGCCCGGCGCGGCCGGGGCGAGCGGGTGGGGCTGAGCAGGCAGCAGATCCTCGACGCGGCGCTCGGCCTGGTGGACCGGGACGGGCTCAAGGGCCTGACGATGCGCTCGCTCGGCGAGGAGCTGGGCGTGGAGGCGATGACGCTCTACCACTACGTGCCGAACAAGGACGCCCTGCTCGACGGCTTGGTGGAGCAGGTGTTCACGGCCGCCGTCCCTGCCATGGATGGCTCGGCCGACTGGCGGGCGGCCCTGCGCGCGTACGCCACCGCCCTGCGCGAGGGCCTGCTGCGGCACCCGGCTGTGCTCCCGCTTGCCACCTCCCGGCCCGCCGTCACCCCGGCGACCCTCGACGACATCGAGGTGCTCCTGCGCCTGCTTACGGCCGGCGGCTTCCCGCTGGGCCGGGCGCTGCACGCGCTCAACTCCCTCGTGGTGTTCGTGATCGGCCACGCGACGGCGGAGGCCCAGATCGTGATCGGCGCCGAGGAGGCGGGCGGCGCCGACTGGCTGGCCGCGCTGGAGGCGGAGCGGTACCCGCTGCTGGTCCGCGCCGCGAGCGAGGGCGTCGGCGCGGACGACGGCGAGCGGTTCGCGTTCGCGCTCGAAGCCCTGCTGCTCGGCTTCGAGGCGCTGCGCTAGCTGGAGACACCCGAAACTTGCCGCCGCCCATCATGTCAATCGCCGACCAGCGGACTGTCGGGCGCCGCCGGAACAAACACCGTGCGTCTGTCGGGGTGGCTCCGGGGTGGTGTGTCGGAGGGGGGATCGGGGTGGTGTGTCTGTGGGTGGTCGCGCTAGGGGGAAGGCTCCAGGGCGGTCCGTCCGGCCGAGTCGCTCAGCTTCACCAGCAGGGCGGTCATCAGCCAGTTCGCCAGCAGTGACGAGCCGCCGGCCGCGAGGAACGGCAACGCCTTGCCGGTCAGCGGGATCAGCCCGCTGACCCCGCCCACCACCACGAACACCTGGAGCGCCAGCGCCGCCGACAGTCCGGTGGCCAGCAGCTTCCCGAACGGGTCGGTCAGGCCGACCGCGGTCCGCAGCCCGCGCTGCACCAGCAGCGCGTAGAGCAGCAGCACCGCCGTCACCCCCGTCAGGCCCAGCTCCTCGCCGACCGTGGTGAAGATGAAGTCGCTGCGCCCGGCGAAGCCGATCTCCCACGGGTGGCCGATGCCGAGCCCGGTCCCGGTCAGGCCCCCGGTGCCCAGGCTGAACAGCGCCTGGGCCGGCTGGTCGGAGATCAGCGCGGGGGAGTGCACCGGGAGGTAGTAGTCCAGCGGGTGCAGCCAGGCCTCCACCCGGCCGTGCACGTGCGGCTCCAGGGTGCCGACCACGGCCGCTCCGCCGACGGCCATCAGCAGGCCGATCACCATCCAGCTGGTCCGCTCGGTCGCCGTGTAGAGCATGACGACGAAGACGCCGAAGAAGATCAGCGAGGTGCCGAGGTCGCGCTCGACGACCAGCACCAGCAGGCTGACCACCCAGATCGTCAGCACCGGCCCGACGTGCCGCCCGCGCGGCAGGGTCAGCCCCCAGAAGCGGCGGCCGGCCAGCGCCAGCACGTCCCGGTAGGCCATCAGATAGCCGGCGAAGAAGATCGTGATGGCGACCTTCACGAACTCGTCCGGCTGGAACGACAGCCCGCCGAGCCGGATCCAGCGCTTCGCCCCGAAGGTGTCGCCGGGGAAGAAGGCGGGTGCGGCCAGCAGGATCAGCGCCCCCGTCATCAGCAGGTAGACGTACCGCTGGAAGACGCGGTGGTGACGCACCGCCGCGATCAGCACCACGGCCGCCACGACGGAGATCACTACCCAGGTCAGCTGGGCCGGCGCGGTCGGGATCTTCTGCCAGTCGCCCTTGGTCGCGTGTGCGAGCCGGTAGGAGAAGTCCAGGCGGTCGAGCAGGACCAGGCCGAAGCCGGTCAGCAGCACCGCGAGCGGCAGGATCAGTGGGTCCGCGTACGGGGCGAAGCGGCGCACTGCCAGATGGGCGGCCAGCGCCAGCAGGCCCAGGCCGGCGCCGTGCGCGGCCAGGCCGGGCGGCAGGTGGCCGGTCAGTCCCAGGGCGGCGTCGACGTGCCCGGCCAGGCAGACCACGACGGCGAGGAGGAGCAGGAGGAGCTCGACGTTGCGAAGGCGCGTGGCCCGGCGGCGGCCCTCGCCGCGTGCAGTGCTCGGCACCCTTGCGTCCCCCCGCCGGCTCCCCGTGGGCGGAGTGCCGACGGCGCACCCTTCCAGACGAGCCCGGCGGCCGCGGCGGTTGCGGCCCGGTGGGTTGGGGGAGGGCGTGGCCCGGCACGAGGTGAGGGGAGGGCGTGGCCCGGCGCGGGGCCGAACTTTGCAAAGTGTTGGTGGCCGGCCTCGGGGAGGGGCGGGGCGTGCGCTTTGCAAAGTGTCCGGGATGGCCTCCTGGCGGGAGGCGGGAGGCGGGAGGCGGGAGGCGGGAGGCGGGAGGCGGGAGGCGGGAGGCGGGAGGCGGGAGGCGGGGCCGGCCCTGGCCCGGGGCGCGGTCCCTGCACTTTGCAAAGTGGCCGAGGGGTCGACTTTGCAAAGCCGGGGTCGGGGTTGGCAAAGCCGGGACCATGCTTGGCAAAGGCAGAGCCGGGGTTGGCAAAGCCTTGTTCGGCCCGGGGTATAGAGAGGCGCCCTGACGTCGGTGATCCACTCCTGCGTGGCCATCATGGCCGGGTGCCGTCCACTCCGCCCGGACGACGGCGAGGCGGCAGTGGAACGGCACGGACGAGGTGAGCAGGCGGATGGACGCTTCGGTGCAGACGGTCGGGTACCACGGGCCGCCGCCCTGGCACTGGTCCGACCTGGCCACCTCGTGGACGGCCGAGCCCCTGGTGCTCACCGTCGCCGTACTGCTCGGCGGCTGGTACCTGTCCGCCGTGCGGACGGTCGCCCGGGTCGAGGGGGAGCGCTGGCAGCCCACCAGGACGGCCGCCTTCGCCGGCGGCCTGCTGCTCTGGGTCTGGGCGACCTGCTCCGGTCTCGGCGTGTACGAGCGGGTCCTCTTCACCGACCGCGCCGTCCAGGTCGTGCTGCTGCTGATGCTGGTCCCGCTGCTGCTCGCGCTCGGCGCCCCGGTCTCCCTGCTGGCCCGTTCCTCGCCGCCGCACCGCCGGGAGCGGATCCTGCGGGCGCTGCGCAGCCGTCCGTCCAGGGTGTTGATGTTCCCGGCCGTGTCGACCGCGCTGCTGCTGGCTCCGCCGTGGCTGCTCTACTGCACCCCCTGGTACGAGGAGTCGCTGACCAGCCCGGTGGGGAACGCCGTACTGCACCTGGCACTCGTCGCGCTCGGGCTGGCGTACTTCTGGCCGCGCCTGCAGATCGACCCGGTCGGGCACGAGTACCCGCACCTGGTCGGCCTGTTCATCACCTTCGCCGAGGTGGTCTTCGACGCGGCCCTCGGCATCCTGCTGATCTACGGGGGCCACCTCGTGGCCGGGCACTACTACGAGGCGCTCGGCCGGCCCTGGGGACCGAGTCCGGTGCAGGACCAGACCTGGGGCGGCAACGCGCTCTGGGTGCTCGGGGACCTGGTCGGGCTGCCGTTCGTGGCCGCGCTGGTCCGCCGCATGATCGTGCAGGGGCGGGAGGAGAACGCCGCCGTGGACGCCGAGTTGGACGCCCGCTTCGAGGCGGCCGCCGCCGAGGCCCGGTCGGCGGGTGCACCGGCGGCGGACGAGCAGGGCATGCGGCCCTGGTGGCTGGACGATCCCGGCCTGCGGCACCGGTACGGCGGGCGGCCGTCCTGACCGGTCGGCGCGGGTCCGCTGCGGACCGCCGTGCTTCGTCCTGGTCCGTTGCGGTCCGGCCGCTCCGCCGCCGTTCGACCCGTTCCGCTGTGCCCTGCCCTGCCCCGCCCAGCCGTGCCCTGCCCTGCCCTGCCCAGCCGTGCCCTGCCCTGCCCTGCCGCGCCCCGCTTCGCCCGGTCCCGGCCGAATCACCGCAGGTCAAAAACCGGTTGGCAGGGTCGGTGGCGCTCGTTACGGTGTGAGCAGTCCATTCGGGGGCCGCTCTGTTCGCCGGCCCAAGGAGAAAGCAGGAGGTGAGCCACGTGGCTGTCACTGTCGTCACGGCTGCCCTGAGCAGCGCTCGCACACACCACCTCTCCCTCCCGGCCGCCGGCTGACACCGCCGCACTCGCGCGCGCAGCCGTAGCCCGGCGGGATCACTTTCCTCCCGAAGGGCCCACTGCGTTGTTCAACGCTGCCTCCGTTTCCTCTTCTTCTCTCCTCACCTCCTCCGACCTCACCTCCTCCGCGACCTCGGACTCCCCGCTGGTCGGCTACGGCTGGACGGCCGAGTTCGCGGAGTACTTCGCCCCGCTCGCCGAGGCCGGGCTGACGCCTGCCCGGATCGTCCGCGTCGACCGGGGCCAGTGCGACGCCGTGCTGGCCGACCCGGAGACGGGCGAGCTGCGCACCGTCCGGGCCGACACCCGGCCGGTCGGCGACGCCGACATGATCAACTGCCCGTGCACCGGCGACTGGGCGGCCGTGGACCTCGCGGCCCAGCCGATGCCGACCGTCGCGGCGCTGCTGCCGCGCTCCACCGCGATCATCCGCAAGGTGGCGGGCAAGCGCTCCGACGGCCAGGTGCTGGCCGCCAACGTCGACACCGTCCTGATCGCCGCCTCGCTCGCCGCCGAGCCCGACCTCGGCCGGATCGAGCGTTTCCTCGCCCTGGCCTGGGAGTCCGGCGCCGAGCCGGTCGTGGTCCTCACCAAGGCCGACCTGGTGGACGACGCCGACTTCATCCGGTCCGACGTCGAGTCCATCGCACCCGGCGTCACCGTGCTGGTGGTCAGCGCCGAGACCGGCGAGGGGGTCGACGTGCTGCGCGCCTGCACGCCGGGCACCACCGCCGTCATCGGACAGTCCGGCGTCGGCAAGTCCACGCTGACCAACGTGCTGGCCGGCACCGACGTGATGGCCGTCCAGCAGGCTCGCGCGGTCGACCAGAAGGGGCGTCACACCACGACCACCCGCGAGATGATCCCGCTGCCCGGCGGCGGCGTGCTGATCGACACCCCCGGCCTGCGTGAGGTCGGCCTCTACGGCGGCGAGGGCGTGGCGATGGCCTTCTCCGACATCGAGGAGCTGGCCGAGGACTGCCGCTTCCACGACTGCGGCCACCACACCGAGCCCGGCTGCGCCGTCCAGGCCGCCCTGGCCGACGGCACGCTCCCGCAGCGCCGGATGGACAGCTACCTCAAGCTCCAGCGCGAGAGCGAGTGGATCGCCTCCCGCTCGGACGCCCGGCTGGCCTCGGCCCGGCTGAAGAAGTGGAAGACCATCACCAAGTCGGTGCGTGCCGCGGGAGGGCCCGTGAAGAAGTGACCGCCGGCGGCCGGGCCCCTGGCGGCCCGGCCGTCTCGGCCACCCCGGCCGCACCGGACGGACGTCGCCCGGCGGCCGGCCGTGGTCGTTCGGCCGGTGGTCGCCCGGCCCGAGCCGTCCGTTCCGTTGTCGCCCGTTCGGTGGCCGTCCGCCCGGTGCTCTCCCGTCCGGTGGCTTTGCCGGCCGGGCGGCGAGGCGCGCCGTTAGCCTGAGCCCCATGGACGGGAACGAGATCGACGGGGTGGAGATCATCGCTTTCGCGGACGCCGCGGCGTTCGAGAGCTGGCTCGCCGAGCACCACACCCGCCAGGAAGGCGTGTGGATCAAGCTGGCGAAGAGGAAGACCGGCATCCCGACGGTCAGCAGCGACGAACTGGTCGACCTCGGGCTCTGCTACGGCTGGATCTCGGGGCAGCGGAAGTCGCTCGACGCGCAGTACTACCTGCAGAGGTACGTGCCGCGCCGGCCCAGGAGCCTCTGGTCGCAGGTGAACGTCGACAAGGTGGCGGAACTGACCGCGGCCGGGCGGATGCGCGAGCCCGGGCTGGCCGAGGTGCGCCGGGCGCAGCAGGACGGGCGCTGGGCGGCGGCCTACGAGTCGCAGAAGTCGGCGACGGTGCCGCCCGACCTCGCGGCGGCGCTCGAAGCCGATCCCGTGGCGGGGCGGGCGTTCGAGGCGCTCGACCGCACGGCGCGCTACCAGCTGATCCTGCCGCTGCTCCAGGCGCTCACGCCCGGGACCAGGAAGGCGCGGCTCGACCGGGCGGTGCGCACGCTCGCCGGCGAGGACCGGACGGCGTGATGCGGCGCGACTCCCGGGGCGCGGCACGGCCCCCGTGATGCGGCACGACCCCCGTGATGCGGCGTGACTCCCGGGGCGCGGTATGGCCCGCGGGGGGGCGACCGACCGCGCGGGGGTGCGGCACGACCCGGCGGGTCAGCGCAGGTCGGCCACCAGGCGGAAGCGCTCCAGGACGACAGGCGTCGCGTCGTTCACGGTGAAGTCCGGGTCCCCGACCGCGGCGCGCATCTGCTCGCTGTGCCAGAACCGCTCATGGGTGGAGCGCCATTCGGCCACCGTGGTGTAGCCCTCGCCCTCGTCGAGGGCGTGCTGGAGGCCGACCTCGACGAGCGGGACCACCCGGACGTCGGTCGTCTCGGTCACCGCGACCGGCCGGCCGTCCGAGTCGATCACCGCGTAGTGCGCGCCCACCTGCGGCAGCGGGTCGCCCGCGTGCTCGTAGTCGGCGAGCAGACCGGTGGTGCTCGTCTTGGCGCCGCTCAGGACGGCCGCGACCAGCTGGTCGCGCAACGGCCCGGGGAAGGCGAACTCCCCGACCGGCAGCCCGGTGACCTTCGGGTCGTTCGGACCGGTGTACGACTGCTCGCTCATGGGGGCTCCAGTGCCGGGGCGGATGCCGAGGCGGTCAGGGGTGAGACGGTCAGGGAGGTGAAGCGGTCAGGGGGTGAGACGGTCGGGTGAGGCGGTCACGGGTGGGCGGCCGACCGCGTCGCCGACTCCGGTCACGGTAGCCGCGGGGTGGGTGCCGGGCACCCCGTTTTTCCGCCGGGTGCCGCGCGCTGCCCGGGTGCCGCGCGCCGCCCTGCCCGGTGCCGGCCCCCGGAGAGCGGAGCCCGCGCCGGCCGCGCCGACCGCACCCTCCACGCCCATGTCCGATACCCGCCAGTCGACCGCCCGCCGGTGCCGCAGACTGGACTGCGTGATCGACGACGACATCCGGTACCGGGCCGTGGACAGCCGCGACGCCCGCTTCGACGGCGTCTTCTTCACGGCCGTCACCTCGACCGGCATCTACTGCCGGCCGAGCTGCCCCGCCGTGACCCCCAAACGCGCCAACTGCACCTTCTACCCCAGCGCCGCCGCCGCCCAGGGCGCCGGGTTCCGCGCCTGCCGCCGCTGCCGCCCCGACTCGGTGCCCGGCTCGCCGGAGTGGAACCACCGCGCCGACCTGGTCGGCCGCGCGATGCGGCTGATCGGCGACGGCGTGGTCGACCGCGAGGGCGTCGCCGGTCTCGCCCACCGCCTCGGCTACAGCTCCCGCCAGCTCCAGCGCCAGCTCACCGCCGAACTCGGCGCTGGGCCGATCGCCCTGGCCCGCGCCCGCCGAGCCCAGACCGCCCGGCTGCTGCTCCAGACCACGGCACTGCCGGTCACCGAGATCGCCTTCGCGGCCGGCTTCGCCTCCGTCCGGCAGTTCAACGACACCGTCCGCGAGGTCTACGACCGCACCCCCAGCGGCCTGCGCGCCGAGGTCACCGCCGGCCGGCGCAACGCCACCCCGGCCGGTGGCCTCACCCTGCGCCTCGCCTACCGCGGCGCGTTCGACAGCGACCACCTGGTCGACTTCCTCGCCCTGCGCGCGGTCCCCGGCGTCGAGGAGGTGGTCCCCGGCGGGCGGCCCGGCGTCCGCACCTACCGCCGGACCCTCGCCCTCCCGTACGGGCACGGCATCGCCGAGGTCGACGGGCTCGCGCCCGGGGAGCCGCGTACGCGCGGGTGGCTGGACTGCCGGCTCTTCCTCACCGACCTGCGGGACCTGCCGACCGCCGTCCAGCGGCTGCGGATCCTCTTCGACCTCGATGCCGACCCGGACGCCGTCGACGAGCAACTCGGCGCCGACCCCGTGCTCGGCGCCCTGGTCCGCTCCCGTCCGGGCCTGCGCTCGCCGGGCCACGTCGACCCGCACGAGCTGGCCGTCCGCGCCGTGCTCGGCCAGCAGGTCACCGTCGGCGCCGCCCGCACCCTGGCTGGCCGGCTCGCGGAGAAGTACGGCACCGCACTGCCCGAGCCCAGCGGCGGGCTGCGGCTGCTCTTCCCGGCCGCGGCGTCCCTCGCGGCGGCCGACCCCGAGGACTTCGCGATGCCGGCCGCCCGCCGCCGGGCGCTCACCGGCCTGTGCGCCGCCCTGGCCGAGGGCGTCGTCCGGCTCGACGGCGGAGTCGACCGGGAGGCGGCGGCCGCCGAGCTGCTCGCCCTGCCCGGCATCGGCCCCTGGACCGTCGGCTACCTGCGGATGCGGGCCCTCGCCGACCCGGACGTCTTCCTGCCCACCGACGTCGGCATCCGCCACGGCCTCACCCGGCTCGGCGCCCCCGGCGACCCGAAGTCCGCCGCCCGCGCGGCCGAGTCGTGGGCACCCTGGCGCTCCTACGCCGTCCACCGGCTCTGGGCCGGCGCCGCGGGCGACCACAGCACCGGAACGCAGAAGGAGAAGCAGGACGCATGAGCACCACCGTCTACACCCACATGGAGAGCCCGTTCGGCCGGCTGCTGCTCAGCGGCGTCCTGCCGGAGGACGGCGGCCCGGCCGCCCTGGCCACCGTCACCGCCCCGGGCCAGAAGTACGCGCTCGCCGAGCCCGCCGACGACTGGGTCCACGACCCGGAGGCCCTCGCCGAGCCCGTCGCCCAGCTCACCGCGTACTTCGAGGGCAGGCGCACCACCTTCGACCTGCCGCTCGCCCCCGTCGGCACCGAGTTCCGCCGGCAGATCTGGGCCGCCCTCGACGCCGTCCCCTACGGCGAGACGGTCACCTACGGCCGGCTCGCCGACCTCGCCGGCGCCTCCCCGAAGGCCGTCCGGGCCGTCGGCGGCGCCGTGGGGGCCAACCCCCTGCTCATCGTCCGCCCCTGCCACCGCGTCCTCGGCGCCAACGGCACCCTCACCGGCTTCGCCGCCGGCGTGGACCGGAAGCGGTGGCTGCTGGACCTTGAGAGCGGGGCGCTGTTCTGAACCGGAGCGGGGCCGGCCAGGAGGCCTTCCGGAAGCAGCCGGAAGGCCTCCTGGCCGGTCGGCGGACCGACCGGCCGGTGGCGGCCTGCCCTACCTCGGCGCTGCCCTACCGTCGGCGCTGATCACCGGCCGGCGGTGACCAACGGTCGGAACCGCTCGGCGGCCGAGGGCGGTGGTGCCAGGTGGCGGACCGACCGACCAGGTGGCCGACCGACCGGGTGGCCGGCCGGCCCGGCTGGTCAGCCGGCCTCCGGACGCAGGTCGACGCGCCAGTCGTTGCTGCGCATGGGGCGGCCGGGAGGGAACTCGAAGTCCGTCTCGCCCAGGAGGGTGAAGCCGGCCTTGCGGCAGACGGCGTTGGAGGCGGGGTTGCCGACGGACGGGAAGGCGTGCAGGTAGCGGTGCCGGGCCGAGGTGCGGGCGGCGGCGACGGCCAGGCGGACGGCGGTGGCGGCGATGCCACGGCCCTGGTGGGGCGGGAGGACGTTCCAGCCCATCTCGTGGACGGTCCTGCCCTGCCAGCTGCGGGTGCCGTAGCCGACGGTGCCGACGGCCTCGCCCCCGGCCCCCTCCGCCGCCTCCGGGAGCAGGACGATGCGGTACATGCAGCCGGTGCCCGAGGGGACGAAGTCGAGGTAGCGGCGGTGGCGGACGAGGAGCTGCTCCGCCGTCTCCGGGCCGCCGACGTGCTGTTTCATCTCGGGGACGTTGACCCGGCGGAGCAGGGCGAGGTCGGCGTCGGTCCAGGGTTCGAGGCGGATGCGCGCGGAGTCCATCCCGGGACGCTAGCGGCGGCGGCCGCCCGGCGGCACCCGGTTATTCGGGAGCGGCCGGCCGGGCGAGGGCGCGGGCGAGGTTGTCGAGGGCGGGGAGCGCCAGCATGACGGCCTCGCGGTCGGCGGGGGAGAGGGTGCCGAGGGCGGCCGCGATACGGCGTTCGTGGGCGCTCTGCCAGTCGTCGAGCTGGCGTCGGCCGGCCGGGGTCAGGGCGATCCGGGCGGTGCGGCGGTCGCCGGGGTCGGCCTGGCGGTCGACGAAGCCGGCTTCCAGCAGCTTGCCGACCAGGCCGCTGACGGTGTTGGGCGCGAGCCGCTGGCGGGCGGCCAGCTCGCCGACCCGCAGCGGGGCGGCGGCGAGCGACTGGAGGAGTTCGACCTGCGCCATCGGCAGGGACTCCCACGGGTAGTCGGTGCGGATGCTGCTGCGCAGCGCGCGGCGCAGCCGGGTGACCACGTCGGTGAGCCGCCTCGCGCGTTCGATCGCGGGGAGCGCGAGGTCCGTGCGGGGTGCCGGGTCCGCCTGGGGTGCGAGGTCCGTCTGTGGTGTCGGGTCCGGACGTTCGGCGGCCTCGCGCTGTGGTCCGGCGGCGGGGTCGGGAACGGGCGGTGACGGCGACATGGCGGACAGCGTATCGCCTGGTGGCAGCCGCTCCGATGCTCCGATCGTCTGACGGTCAGCTCGCAGAGGGAACATATCTGCATCCGATATATTTCGCCGTATGAACGCCACCATCCTCGCCGCCAGGCTGCTCACCGAGCGGCCCCGGCCGCGCGGCATCGCCCGGTGGCGGCACGCCCACTGGCTGGCCGTCGGCACCGTCTGCCTCGGGGCGTTCCTCGGGCAGCTGACCGCCAGCGTCACCGCCCTCGTCTTCCCCGCGCTGGGTCACCACTTCCACGCGGACTTCGCCGCCGTCGAATGGGTGGCGCTGGCGTACCTGCTGGTGCTGGTGGCCCTGCTCGCGCCGGTCGGATGGCTCTCCGACCTGGTCGGCCGCAAGACCATGTACCTCGGCGGCTTCGCCGTCTTCGCGCTGGCCTCGCTCGGTGCGGGCCTGGCCGGCAGCCTCGGGGTGCTGGTGGCCTGCCGGGCGGTGCAGGCGGTGGGCGGCGCCATGATGCAGGCCAACAGCGTCGCCCTGGTGGCGCGCGGCGTCCCCGGGCACGCGATGCGGCGGGCGCTCGGCATCCAGGCGGCCGCCCAGGGGCTCGGCCTGGCGCTCGGCCCGAGCCTCGGCGGACTGCTGGTGGCGCACGCCTCCTGGCGCTGGGTGTTCTGGATCAACGTGCCGATCGGGGTGCTGGGCATCCTGGCCGGCTGGTTCCTGCTGCCCCGGACCCGCCCCGAGGCCGAACCCGCGCAGCCCGGCGCGCGGCCGGACGCCCGCCCCGGCGTACGGCCCGGCGCGCGGCAGGGTACCCCGCCCGGCGTACGGCCCGGCACGCCGGCCGCACCCGGGGTCGAGCCCGGGGCCGAGCCCGCCAAGGCGGAGGACGGGGGCCGCTTCGACCTGCCCGGCCTGCTGCTGCTCACCGGCGCCACCACCGCGCTGCTGCTCGCCCTCTCCACCGCCTCCGGCCTCCCGCTGCCCGGCTGGGCGGTGGCCGTGCTGCTGCTCGCCTCGGCGGTGCTCGCGCTCGGGCTGGTGCGCCAGGAGCGGCGGGCGAGCCGGCCGCTCCTGGCCCCGGGGCTGGTCAACACCCCCGGGGTGCGGCCCGGCCTGGTGGTCGCGCTGATCGGCTACCTGCTGCTGTTCTGCCCCCTGGTGCTGGGCCCGGTGCTGCTCACCGGTGCGGGCGTCTCGGTGGCCGGGGCGGGCCTGGTGATCACGCTGCTCCCGGCCGCGTTCGCGCTCGCGGCGACGGTCGGCGGCGGCCTGCTGCCCCGGGGGTGGTCGGACGTCACCCGTTGCCGGGCGGGCGCGGCCGTCGCGGGCGCCGGGCTGCTGCTGTTCGCGGTGGTGCCGGCGGGCGGCGTGTCCTCGGCGGGCCCCCTGCTGATCGCCGGCTGCGGGCTCGGCCTGCTGCTGCCCGCCAACAACGCGCTGGTCATGCGAGCGATCCCGGCGGAGTGCTCGGCGGTCGGCGGAGGCATGGTGAACATGGCCCGCAGCCTCGGCACGGCCCTCGGCACCGCGCTGCCCGTACTCGGCGTCCACCTGGCCGGTGCCGCGGTCGGCGGCCGGACGGTGCTGCTCGGGCTCGCCGCCGTCGCCGCCCTGGCGGTGGCGCTGGCCCGCCCGGCGGCGCGGCCGCGCGGCCTCCGCACCCCGGGGAGCCCGCAGGACTCTTGACAGCGGCTGCGAGCGGAATGAACATTCATTCCGTGACGCCCAGGAAGCCGGACCTCCCCCAGTCCCTGATCGACGCCGCCATCGCCCTGTTCGCCGAGCGCACCTACGAGGGCACTCAGATGCCCGCCGTCGCGCAGCGTGCCGGGGTCGGCGTGGGCAGCATCTACCGGTACTTCCCCAGCAAGGAGGCGCTCGGCAACGCCGCGTTCCAGCACGCCAAGCGCGCCCTGCTGGACCAGCTGGCCGAGACGCTCGCCGAGGGCGGGCCGGCCGGCTCCGTCCGGGAGGAGTTCGGCCGCTTCTGGCGCGGCTTCACCCGGTACGCGAGCGAGCGCCCGGAGGCCTTCGCCTTCCTGGAGCACCAGCAGCACGACACCTTCCTCGCTCCCGAGAGCGTGGAGCTGGCCGCCGAGATCGACCGCGTCGCCACCGACTTCATCGCGCGCGGGCAGGTGGCCGGCGAGATCCGCGAGGGCGAGGCCGACCAGCTGGTCGCGCTCGCCGTGGGGGCGTTCGCCGGGCTGGTCCGGCTCCGCCGCCCCGGCGGGCTCGCCGCTCTCGGGCCCGGCGACATCGACCGGGCGGAAGCCGCCGTCTGGGACCTCCTGCACCGAAGGGCCGCACCATGACCTCCCCGCAGACCGTGCTGATCACCGGTTGTTCCTCCGGGATGGGCCGAGAGGCCGCGCTCGCGCTGCACCGCCTCGGCCACCGCGTCCACGCGACCGCCCGCCGACCCGAGTCGCTCGCCGACCTGGCCGCCCAGGGCATCACCACCTCGGCGCTGGACGTCACCGACGAGCGGTCGATGGCCGACGGGGTGGCGGCGGTCGAGGCCGAGCACGGGCACGTCGACGTCCTGGTCAACAACGCCGCCTACGGGCTGCACCTGCCGGTCGAGTCCGCCACGCCGGAGGAGGTCAGGGCCCAGTTCGACACCAACGTCTTCGGCCTGGTCCGGATGGCCCAGCTGGTGCTTCCCGGCATGCGCCGGGCCGGGCGCGGCAGGATCGTCAACATCTCCTCGATGGCGGGCCGCTTCTCGCCGCCCGGCGGCGCCTTCTACCACGCCAGCAAGCACGCGGTGGAGGCGATCAGCGACTCGCTGCGGCTGGAGGTGGCCCCGTTCGGGGTGGAGGTGGTCGTGGTCCAGCCCGGCCCGACGATCACCGGGTTCGGCGCCACCGCCGTCGGCACCATGCACGGCGGTCCGGCCGACGATCGGACCGACCCGTACGGGGCGTTCCGCCGCGAGCTGGCCGACATGTACGCCAACCGCGCCTTCACCCGGCGCGGCGGCGCCGTTCCCGCAGAGACGGCCACCCGCGTGATCGTCCGCGCCGTCACCGCGCCGCGCCCACGGGCCCGGTACGCGATAGGCATGCTCGCCCGCGGCACGATGCTGGCCAAGCGGCTGCTGCCGGATGCCGCCTTCGACGCGCTGATGCGGCGAAGCTTCCCGCTGCCCAAGGTGGTCTGAGCCGGCGGGCCGGGGCCTCGACCCGCTCCGCGCCGGTGCGGTGCCGCCTCGACACGGTCCGGGCCGGCGCGACACCGGCGACAGCGACCCTGTTGACGCGGCACCGGCGTCAGTGGCCCTGCCGGCGCGGCACCGGTCGACAGGTCCGCCGAAGCGGCACCGCCGCGGCGGCCCCTGCCGGGCTCAGACCGCGGGGGCGTGCAGCGCGTCCTGCGCCCGGTTCAGGCCGCGGACGACGAGGGTCTCAGCGGCCTCGGCACAACGGTCCAGCAGCACCGGCAGCCCGGCCTGCTCGTCCGCCGAGAACTCCTGGAGCACGAAGTTCCCGACCGTCTGCCCCTTCGGCGGCCGCCCGACACCGAAACGGAGCCGGACGTAGTCGCGCGTCCCGAGCGCCTTGGTCACCGAGCGGGCGCCGTTGTGGCCGCCCGGGCCGCCGCCGCGCTTCAGCCGGCCGGCGCCGAACGGGAAGTCCAGGTCGTCCTGGACGACGAGCAGGCGCTCGGCCGGGACGCCGTGGCGTCGCAGGAGCCCGGCGACCGGGCGCCCGGAGAGGTTGATGAACCACTGCGGCTTCGCCAGCACCACGCGCCGCCCCTCCACCTCGATCTCGGCGACCCGGGTGCCGAGGCCGCGCAGCCGGAAGCGGGCGCCGTGGCGCTCGGCCAGCCGGTCGACCACCAGGAAGCCGGCGTTGTGCCGGGTGCGCCTGAACCACGGGCCGGGGTTGCCCAGGCCGGCGACCACCCAGGTGGTGCCGGCCGCCGACGGCCGGGGCTCGGCCGCAGCGGGCGGGGTGGGGCCGGACGTCATGGGGTGGTTCCTCCGGGAGCAGGGAGCAGGGAGCAGGGAGCAAGGAGCGGGGAGCGGGGAGCGCGGACGGCCGGGGTGCGGCGGACCGTACCACCCTCCCCCAGTAAAATAAAAACAAAAGACACAGCAGA
>NZ_JBHJUK010000016.1:0-92817 GCF_042266225.1 Kitasatospora sp. NPDC056181 | reverse complement strand
CCGGGGCCCGTAGTGCCGGCCCCCCGGTGGCCGGCGGGGGGGGGGGGGGCGGGCTCCGTTTTGTACCGGGGGGGCGGGGCGGGGGGGTTTACCCCGCGCGTCGGGGTGGGGAGTTGCCCACCCCCACCGCAACGGCGGGCTGTTATGGTCCGCGCATGATGAAGCGTGTGCCCTTCCAAGGGGCGGAGAAGGAAAGCCTGTTCACGGCTCTCGACCGGCACCGTGACGCGGTGCTCTGGAAGCTCGAAGGGCTCGACGACGAGCAGCTCCGGCGGCCGATGACCCCGTCCGGGACGTCCCTGCTGGGTCTGGTGAAGCACCTCGGAGGTGCCGAACTCGGCTGGTTCTGCGAGGCGTTCGGCCGCGAGACCGGTCCGCTGCCGTTCGACCTGGACGAGGACGAGGAGTCCGACATGCGGATCCGGCCGGACGAGTCCACCGCCGACGTCCTCACCTTCTACGCCCGCGCCCGTGCGGCCGCCGACCTGGTGGTCGAGGACCTGGAGCTGGACGACCTCGGGCGGGCCTGGTTCGGCGACGAGGTGTCGCTGCGCTGGGTCCTCATCCACATGGCCACCGAGACCGCCCGTCACGCCGGGCACATGGACATCCTCCGCGAACTGCTCGACGGCCGGACGGGCGACCACAACCGGGGGTGAGCGGCGGGAGCGGGGCGGGCGGTCCCGGCAACCCGGGGCCGCCCGCCCTGTTCACCAGCCCTGTTCACCAGCCCTGTTCAGTCCGTGAAGCGGCTCAGTCCGTGAAGCGGCCGCCCCGGGCCACCACCCGGCCGGCCCGGACGACCAGTTCGCGACCGGGCAGGTCGACCACCACCTGCGGCAGGCACTCGCCGGAGACCAGCATGAAGTCGGCCGGCGAGCCCGGCGCGAGGTCCGCCACCGGCAGGCCGAGCAACTCGGCGCCGCCGTCGGCCGCGAGGGCGAAGCAGTCGGTCAGCTCGGCATCGGTCCGGGCGTCTGTGGTCCAGCCGAGCAGGTGGGCGCGGTGCAGCATGTCGGCGTTGCCGAACGGGCTCCACGAGTCGCGCACCCCGTCCGAGCCGAGCCCCACCTGCACCCCGTGCGCGGCCAACTCGCGGAAGGGCAGCACCTGGTGGGCGGAGGGTGCGACGGTGGTGAGCCCGATGCCGGCCCCGGCCAGCAGCTCGGCGAGGGTGGCGAGCGCACCGCCGGAGAGCTCCGGCACGCAGAACGCGTGGCTGACGACGACCCGCCCCTGGAGCCCGGCCGCCCTCGTCCGGGCGGCGATGTCGCGCAGCGGGGCGAGGCCGCGCTCGCCGGTGTCGTGCAGGTGGATGTCGAGCCGCAGGCCGTGCCGTTCGGCGAGGCCGAAGACCTGGTCGAGCTGGGCCGGGCCCTCGCCGTGGGCGCCGACCCCGTCGAACCCGGCCGGGTCGATCCCGCCGACCGCGTCGATCAGCCCGCTCGCCGCCGCCTCCGCCAGCAGGGCGCCCGCCCCCGGCGTGCGCCGCACCCCGTGCTGGGGGAAGGCCACCACCTGGACGTCGAGCGCCGCCTCCAGCCGTTCCCGGACGGTCGCCAGCCCCTCCACGCCGGCCAGGCCGTACGCGGGTGCCACGTCCACGTGGGCCCGCACCGCGCGCGTCCCCCGGGTCACCGCGTGCGAGAGCAGCCGGGCGGCCCGTTCGGCGAGCGGCGTCCGCTGGTGTCCGTACAGCTCGACGTCCCCCTGGACGTACTCCGGCAGCCCGCCCGCCGGGCGCCGGCTGTACCAGGGCTCGCCCCAGGCGGTCTTGTCCGGGTGGATGTGGGCGTCCACCAGGGTCGGCAGCGCGATCCGCCCGCCACCGTCGACGACCTCCGCCGTGGTGCCCTCGGGCACCCGGTCGGCCAGCACGCCGTCCACGGCGATCAGGTCGGCCGGTACCGGGGAGCCGAACGGGCGGACGCCGCGGAAGACGGTGACGGCAGGCGGGGCCATGGTTTCTCCTGGTTTCCGACGTTTTGCCGATGGCATCGAAGCCGACGCCGGCGCGGTTCGTCAACATCCCTTCTCGGCGGAGAGGGTGGCGGCCCGCGGCGCACGGCGGACCACTGACGGACGGTGAAGCCCGTCGGCCGCCGGCCCGTGGCCGCCGCCGCCGACACGCGTCCGTTCGGCGCAGCACCGGCGGGCCGTGCCCCGGCCCGGCCCGCATGCTGGGGCGGGGGAGGAGGCCTGGCAGCGCCCCGCGCAGGGGCCGCGGCGAAGGAGTGGATCGAGGATGGCCAAGGCGTTCGGGTTCGTCGACTACGGCGGGCCGGAGAATCAGGAGTTCCTGGACCGGCCGGTGCTGGAGCCCGGACCGGGGCAGCTGGGGATCACGGTACGGGTGGCCGGGGTGAACCCGGTGGACTGGAAGGTCCGCCGCGGGTGGCTCGGGACGGACGGCGAGCTGCCGGCCGTCATGGGGCAGGAGGCCGCGGGGGTGGTCGAGCGGATCGGGCCGGGTGTCACGGGGTTCACGCCGGGCGACGAGGTGTTCGGCGTCGCGGCGGCCGGGGCCTTCGCCGAGCAGACCCTGCTGGTGGCCTCGATGAGCGCCGTCAAGCCCGGGACCGTCGGATTCGCCGAGGCGGCGACGCTGCCGGTGGCGGCGGCGACGGCCGACGACGGGGTCCGCGACGTCGGGGTGGGCTCGGGGCAGACGCTGCTGATCCTCGGCATCGCGGGCGGCGTGGGCAGCGTGGCCGCGCAGATCGCCCGCAGCCGCGGAATCCGGGTGGTGGGAACGGCGGGCGACGCCAACCGCGGGTACGTGGAGTCGCTGGGCGCAGTGCAGGTGCGCTACGGCGACGGTGTGGCCGAGCGGATCAGGGCGGTCGCGCCGGACGGGGTGGACGGCATCCTCGACCTCGTCGGCGGGGACGACCTGCGCGCCGCCGCCGCGACCCTGTCCGACCGCTCGAAACTGGTCTCCACCGTCGACCCGGCCACCGCCGCGGAGCTGGGCGGTCGCTACATCACCCGCTCCACCACCCCGGCGACGCTCGCCGGACTGGCCGCCCTGGTGGCCGCCGGAGAGCTGGACGTGCACATCACCGGCCGCCACCCGCTGGCCCACGCCGCGGAGGCGCTGGCCCTCGTCGAGTCGGGGCACGCGCGCGGCAAACTGATCCTCGAAATCGGCTGAGAGCAGGGCGAGATGAAGCAGAACAAGGTGACCACCGGCGGGCCCTGCTGGGTGGAGCACGGCAGCGCGGACCCGGAGGCGGCCCAGCGGTTCTACGGTGAACTCCTCGGCTGGCAGCCGGACCGCGACGAACGGCCGGAGGCCGGCGGCTACACCTTCATGAGGCTGGACGGGGCGATCGCCGCGTCGATCGCCCCGCTCTACGGGGAGGGCCAGCCGACGGCCTGGAGCATCTCCTTCGCCGTCACGGACGCCGACGCCACCGCCGACCTGATCACCGGGGCGGGCGGGACCATCATCGTCGCGCCGATGGAGGCGCTGGACTTCGGCCGGTTCGTGATCGCGGCGGACCCGTCGGGAGCGGTGTTCGGGCTCTGGCAGGCGAACCGGCTGACCGGCGCCGAGGTGCTCAACGAACCGGGCGCGCTGGGGTGGGTGGAGCTGCTGACCCGCGACCCGGAGGGCGCCCGGGCGTTCTACCCGGCGGTGTTCGGCTGGACGGTCCGCCCGTCCGACCGGTACACCCAGTGGGGCCTGGCCGACGAGGACTTCGGCGGCATGTTGACGATGGACGACGGCTTCCCGCCGCAGGTGCCGCCGCACTGGCTGCCGTACTTCTCCGTCGCGGACGCGGAGGTGACCGCGTTCCGGGCCGGCAACCTCGGCGCGGGCGTCCTGATGGCGCCGGTCTCGATGCCGGGCGGCCGCCGGATCGCCGTGCTGCGCGACCCGCTGGGGGCGGCGTTCGGCATCTACCAGGACCCCGGGGACGGCTGAGCCCCGGGCGGGCCGGTCCGTCCGGGGCACGCCGGCAGGCCGGAGTCAGGCCGGCTGGTCCGGGTCACGCCGGCCGGTGCGGGCGCGTCGGCGTGACGCCGTCACCGCTGTGACAGCCGCACCCGCCGTGACCAGCAGCGCCACCGCCGGCACCACGTCGCCGACGCGGTCGTACCAGGTCAGCTCGGTCGGCCCGGTCAGCGGCAGGCGCACGGTCAGTGCGCCGGTGCGGTCGGTGCCGAGCCGGGCCAGTTCCCGGCCCTGGGCGTCGAACGCGGCCGAGACGCCGGTGAGCGAGGCCTGGACGGCCGGCCGGCCGGTCTCCGCGGCGCGGATCGCGGCCAGCGAGACGTGCTGCTCGGGTGCCCAGGTGAGCTGGAAGGTCGAGGTCGAGGACTGGTAGACCAGCACCCGGGCGCCGTCCCGGGCGGCCGTGCGGGACATGTCGGGGAAGGCCGACTCGAAGCAGATCAGCGCTCCGACCGGCAGCGGCGCGCCCCCGCGGTCGGTGGCCGGGAGGACGTGGAACGCCGTCCCCGGCGCCCGGTTCTCGCCGGCCGCCCGGCTGACGCCCGCGATCCAGCCGAGCAGCGGCCGCAGCGGGATGTACTCGCCGAACGGCACCAGCCGGATCTTGCGGTAGCGGTCGACGATGCCGGCCGGGGAGACGAGGACGGCGTCCTTGGAGATCCGCCCGTCCGCCTTCCGGGCGTCCTCGCCGGCCAGCACCTCGGCGCCGGTGACCGCGGCGAGCTGACGCAGCCGGGCCAGCGACGCCGGATCGCGGTCGAGGTCGGCGGTGGTGCTGGACTCGCCCCAGACGACCAGGTCGACCGGCCGCCCGTCGAGCGCGGCGGTCGCGACGGCGCTCGCCTCGAACCGGGCCTGCGGATCCTCGACGATCCCGGGCTGGACCAGCGCAACGGTCACCGCCCCGTCCCGGACGGGCGCGGCGCGCAGCGAGAACAGCACCGGGCCGGCCGCCAGCACCAGCACGGTGGCCAGTGCCGCCACGGCGCGCGGGCACCGGCCGGTGGCGGTCAGCACGATCAGCACCCCGGTGTTGACGGCCGCGACGGCGGCGCTGACCAGCCAGATCCCACCCGCCGACGCGAGCGCCAGGACGGCCGGGTGCTGCCACTGGGTCGCGCCGAGCAGCGCCCACGGCCCGCCGAGCGCGTGCCAGGACCGTGCGTAGTCGGTGGTCAGCCAGACCGCGGGGACGACCACCAGGGCCGAGAGCGCCCGACGCGTGGTCAGCGGCGGGTGCAGCAGCCGCCACACGGCGTACCCCACCCCCGCCTGCAACGCCCCGAACAGCACCGCGAGCACCGGCAGCGCCGGCCCGATCGACGGGATCAGCCAGTACATCGCCGTGAGGATGAACCCGGCGCCGAACCACCACCCCCGCACCGCCGCCTCCCGCCCCCCGGGCGCCCGCTGCATCAGCATCAGGCCCGGCACCAGCGCGACCCACGCCAGCGGGGCGAGCCCGGGCGCCGGAAAGGCGAACACCGGCAGCGCCCCGGCCGCCAGCGCGGCCACCCGGGCCCGGTACCGGTGGGCACGGACGTCCCGGTCCTGGCCGGCGGATGTCCCGAGGGCGGGCGGGCTGAGGGCGAGGCGGCGCGACATGCCCCGTATTGTCCGCTTGGCCGGGGAATGCCACCAGTATTCGCGTCACCCGAACGGGCGATGGAAATTCCGCCGACAAGGAAACGTCGCCGGCGAGGAAACGTCGCCGACGAGTGAAACGCCACCGGCAAGCGAAACGCCACCGGTGGCGGGCAGGCGGCCGGTGGTGGGAACGCCGCACGCGACCGGCACCCCGCACGCGACCGGCACGCCGTCGGCGGGGGAAACGCCGTCGGCGCTCACGCGTGCGGCCGCCGCCCCCGGAGCGGGGACGACGGCCGCACGGGGCCGGGCGTCAGCCCTCGTCGCCCTCCAGGTCACCCTCGGTCTCCAGGAACGCTGCCTGGAGCTCCTCGATCAGCCGCGGGTCGGGCTGCTCCCAGAGGCCGCGCTCGGCCGCCTCCAGCAGGCGCTCGCTGATGCCGTGCAGCGCCCACGGGTTGGCGCCGGCCAGGAACTCGCGGTTGACCGGGTCGAGGACGTACTCCTGGGTGAGCTTCTCGTACATCCAGTCCGCGACCACGCCCGTCGTGGCGTCGTAGCCGAAGAGGTAGTCCACGGTGGCGGCCATCTCGAAGGCGCCCTTGTAGCCGTGGCGGCGCATCGCCTCGATCCAGCGCGGGTTGACCACGCGGGCGCGGAAGACCCGGGCGGCCTCCTCGGTGAGGGTGCGGGTGCGGACCGTCTCCGGGCGGGTGGAGTCGCCGATGTAGGCGGTCGGCGCCTTGCCGGTGAGCGCGCGGACGGTGGCGACCATGCCGCCGTGGTACTGGAAGTAGTCGTCCGAGTCGGCGATGTCGTGCTCGCGCGTGTCGGTGTTCTTCGCGGCGACGGTGATCCGCTTGTACGCGGTCTCCATCTCCTCACGGGCCGGCCGCCCGTCCAGGCCGCGCCCGTACGCGTAGCCGCCCCACACCGTGTACACCTCGGCGAGGTCGGCGTCGGTGCGCCAGTCGCGGCTGTCGATCAGCTGGAGCAGTCCGGCGCCGTACGTGCCGGGGCGGGAGCCGAAGACGCGGACGGTGGCCTTGCGCTCGTCGCCGTGGACGGCCAGGTCGGCCTGGACGTGCGCGCGGACGAAGTTCTGCTCGGCGGGCTCCTCCTGCGCGGCGGCCAGGCGCACCGCGTCGTCCAGCAGGGCGACCACGTGCGGGAAGGCGTCGCGGAAGAAGCCGGAGATGCGCAGGGTGACGTCGATGCGCGGGCGGCCCAGCTCCTCCAGGGAGACCGCCTCCAGGCCGGTGACCCGGCGCGAGGCGTCGTCCCAGACCGGGCGGACGCCGAGCAGGGCGAAGGCCTCGGCGATGTCGTCGCCGGCGGTGCGCATCGCGCTGGTGCCCCAGAGCGAGAGCCCGACCGAGGGCGGGAAGGCGCCGTCGTTGTCGGCGGTGTAGCGCTCGACCAGCGAGGCGGCGAGCGCCTGGCCGGTCTCCCAGGCGAGCTTGCTGGGCACGGCCTTCGGGTCGACGGAGTAGAAGTTGCGACCGGTCGGCAGCACGTTGACCAGGCCGCGCAGCGGCGAGCCGGACGGCCCGGCCGGGACGAAGCCGCCGCCGAGCGCGTGCAGCACGGCGTCCAGCTCGTCGGTGGTGGCGGCGAGGCGCGGGACGACCTGGGTCGCGGCGAAGGCCAGCACCTCGTGGACGGCCTCCGGCAGCCCGGCGGCGACCTTCTCGACCGCCTCGGCCGCCCAGTCCTCGGCCTCCATCGCCTCGACCAGGGCGCGCGCCTGCGCCTCGGCGGCGTCCGTGGCGCCCAGGGTCAGCGCGGCCTCGTCCAGGCCGAGCGCCTCGCGCAGGCCGGGCAGGGCGCTGACGCCGCCCCAGATCTGCCGGGCGCGCAGGATGGCGAGCACGATGTTGACCCGGTCGGTCCCGGCCGGCGCCTGGCCGAGGACGTGCAGGCCGTCGCGGATCTGGGCGTCCTTGATCTCGCAGAGCCAGCCGTCGACGTGCAGGAGGAAGTCGTCGAAGCCGTCGTCCTCGGGGCGCTCGTCGAGGCCGAGGTCGTGGTCCAGCTTGGCGGCCTGGATGAGCGTCCAGATCTGGGCGCGGATCGCGGGCAGCTTGGCCGGGTCCATCGCGGCGATGTTGGAGTGCTCGTCCAGCAGCTGCTCCAGGCGCGCGATGTCGCCGTAGGAGTCGGCGCGGGCCATCGGCGGCACCAGGTGGTCGACCAGGGTGGCGTGGGCGCGGCGCTTGGCCTGGGTGCCCTCGCCCGGGTCGTTGACCAGGAACGGGTAGACCAGCGGCAGGTCGCCGAGGACGGCGTCCGGGCCGCACTCGGCGGAGAGCGCGGCGGTCTTGCCGGGCAGCCACTCCAGGTTGCCGTGCTTGCCGAGGTGGATCACCGCGTCGGCGCCGAAGCCGCCGTCGGCCTGCGCGGCCGCGATCCAGCGGTAGGCGGCCAGGTAGTGGTGGGACGGCGGGAGGTCGGGGTCGTGGTAGATCGCGACCGGGTTCTCGCCGAAGCCGCGCGGCGGCTGGATCAGGACGAGCAGGTTCCCGGAGCGGATCGCCGCCAGCACGATGTCGCCGTCCGGGTTCTGCGAGCGGTCGACGTAGAGCTCGCCGGGGGCCGGGCCCCAGTGCTCCTCGACCTGCGTGCGCAGCGCCTCGGGCAGCGTGGCGTACCAGCGGCGGTAGTCGGCCGCGGGGATGCGGACCGGGTTGCGGGCGAGCTGCTCCTCGGTGAGCCAGTCCTGGTCGTAGCCGCCGGCCGCGATCAGGGCGTGGATCAGGGCGTCGCCCTCGTGCTGGTCCTCCGCCACGGTGTCCAGGCCGGGCAGGTCGGTGCCGAGGTCCATGCCCTCGGCGCGCAGGCGCTCCAGCAGGCGCATCGCGCTGGCCGGGGTGTCCAGGCCGACGGCGTTGCCGACCCGGGCGTGCTTGGTCGGGTACGCGGACAGGACGAGGGCGAGCCGGCGCTCGGCGGCCGGGATGTGCCGCAGCCGGGCGTGCTTGACGGCGGTGCCGGCGACCCGGGCGGCGCGCTCGGGGTCGGCGGCGTAGACGGTGAGGCCGTCCTCGTCCAGCTCCTTGAAGGAGAACGGGACGGAGATCAGGCGGCCGTCGAACTCCGGCACGGCGATCTGGGTGGCGGTGTCCAGCGGGGAGAGGCCGTCGTCGCTGGCCTCCCACTGGGCGCGCGACCAGGTCAGGCAGAGCGCCTGCAGGATCGGCCGGTCCAGCGCGGCCAGCGCGCCCGCGTCCCAGGCCTCCTCGTCGCCGCCGGCCTGCGCGTCGGCCGGGCGGGTGCCGCCGGCGGCGAGCACGGTCGTGACGATCGCGTCGGCCTCGCCGAGCGCGGCCAGCAGCTCGGGCTCGGCGCCGCGCAGCGAGGCGCAGTAGTACGCCCGGGCCTGCGCGCCCTGGTCCTCGACCGCCCGGCACAGCGTCTCGACGAAGGCGGTGTTCCCGCTCATGTGGTGGGCGCGGTAGTAGAGCACGGCGACGGTCGGGCCGTCGGTCGTACGGGCCTCGCGGACCAGCGGGCCCCAGGCGGGGGCGGAGGCCGGCGGGGCGAAGCCGTGGCCGGTGAGCAGCACGGTGTCGGACAGGAACGCGCCGAGCTCGGCGAGGTTGGCCGCGCCGCCGTGGGCGAGGTAGGCGTGCGCCTCGGCGGCGATGCCGGCGGGCACGGTGGACAGCTCCATCAGCTGGGCGTCGGGCGCCTGCTCGCCGGTCAGCACGATCACCGGGCGGGGGCCGGCCAGCAGCGCGTCCAGGCCCTCCTGCCAGGCGCGGCGCCCGCCGAGCAGGCGGACCACGACCAGGTCGGTGCCCTCGACCAGGGCGGGCAGGTCGTCGGACGAGAGCCGGGCCGGGTTGCCGAGGCGGTAGCGGACCGGCCCCTCGGAGGCACGGGCGCTGAGCAGGTCGGTGTCGGACGTCGACAGCAGCAGGATCATGCGAAGGCCCTCCCGGCCTCGATGGCGGGCATGGGCACAGAACTGCGGGGGCGCATGGCGTGGAGCCTTCCTCGGGGTCCGCGCCCCGGGCCGGTGGAGGACGGCAGGAGTTCCTGGCTCCCACGGTCTCCGGGAGTCCGGTGAACCGTGGTCACAGTGGCGGGACCGCACCGGGCTTGCACCGGTTTCCTCCCCTGCGCCGTCGCTGGCGTGCGGGCGGTCCGCGAGGGCCGCCCGGCAGCATCGTACGGGGTGCGGCTGACCTGGGGGAGTGCCCCGGTGGGGCGGCGGGGAGTGTGACCCGGCGTACGGAGGCAAGCGATCGGATCATCTGTATGCTCGCGGCCATGCCACCGACACCCGACGCCACCACGCCGGGCGCCGCGGTGCCCGACCGGGGGCGCGCGGACGCCTGCCCGGGGGCCCTTCGTCTGCACACCGCCGACGACGGCGCCCTGGCCCGGGTCCGCCTGCCCGGCGGTCTGCTGACGGACCGTCAGGCACTGGCGCTGGCCGAGGCCGCCGAGGCGCTGGGCGACGGCGCGCTGGAGACCACCTCGCGCGGCAACGTCCAACTGCGCGGCCTGGCTTCGGGCTGCGGGCAGGAGCTGGCCGAGCGGCTGCGCGCCGCCGCACTGCTGCCCTCCGAGACGCACGAGCGGGTCCGCAACATCGTGGCCTCGCCGGGTCCGTCGGCCGGCCCCGCCGACGTCCGGCCCGACGTCCGGGCCTGGGCGCGCGAGCTGGACGCCGCGCTCTGCGCGAGCGGCTGGGCCACCGGACTCTCCGGCAAGTTCCTCTTCGCGCTGGACGACGGGCGGGGCGACGTCGCCGCGCTCGACGCCGATGTGACATTGATCGCAGGCTCGGGCGCCGGCCCCGGGACGGACCCGGCCGACGGCGCGGACAGGGGCGCGGACGGCGCTCCGCGCGCCGGTGCGCAGGGCGCGGGCCCCGGCTCGGGAGGTGCGGACGGCACGGTGCTGCTGCGCCTCGGCCGGGCCGCCACCGCGCGCGTCGTCCCGGCCGCCGGTGCGGTGGACGCCGCACTGGACGCGGCCCGGGAGTTCCTGGACGCGCTGCGTGCGAGCGGCCGGAAGGCCTGGCACCTGCGCGACGTGCCGGACCTGCTGGACCCCGGCACCGCCCCGCTGCCCGTCCTGCCCGGTACGCCCCCGCCGCTCGGTGCGCTGCCCGGCGGGCTCTCCGTCGGCCTGCGCTTCGGCCGGGCCATCGCCGCCCAGTGGCGCGTGCTGGCCGGGGCGTCGGCCGGGGAGCTGCGGCTGACCCCCTGGCGCGGCGTCGTCCTGCCCGGGGCGGCCGCCGACCGGCTGCCCGCGCTGGCGGCGGCCGGCTTCCGCACGGCGCCCGGCACCGCCTGGGACGGCGCGAGCGCCTGCACCGGACTGCCGGGGTGTGCCAAGTCCCTGGCCGACGTCCGTACGGACGCGGCCCGGGCGTTGGACCTCGCGCCGGTGCCGGGCGGCGGGCTGCGGGTGCACTGGTCCGGTTGCGAGCGGCGCTGCGGCCACCCGGCCGGGGCGTGGGTGGACGTGCTCGCCACCGGGCAGGGCTACCGGGTGACGGTGGACGCCGCCACCGTGGACGTGACGAACGAGGAGATGGCCGAGGCGGTCGCCGAGGCCCGGAGGACCACGAAGTGATCGAGTACGAGAAGGACGGCGCGTCCATCTACCGCCAGTCCTTTGCCACCATCCGGGCCGAGGCCGACCTCGCCGCCCTGCCCGCCGACGTGGCCCAGGTCGCGGTGCGGATGATCCACGCCTGCGGCATGACCGACCTGGTCGAGGACCTGGTGTACTCGCCGGGCGCGGTCGCCTCCGCCCGCGCGGCCCTGAACGCGGGGGCGCCGATCCTCTGCGACGTGAACATGGTCGCCAGCGGCGTCACCCGCAAGCGGCTGCCCGCCGACAACGAGGTGATCTGCACCCTCACCGACCCGTCGGTGCCCGAACTGGCCCGGAAGATGGGCAACACCCGCAGCGCCGCCGCCATGGAGCTCTGGCTTCCCCGGCTGGAGGGCGCGGTGGTCGCCGTCGGCAACGCGCCGACCTCGCTGTTCCGGCTGCTGGAGATGATCGAGGCGGGCGCACCGCGCCCGGCCGCGGTGATCGGCGTCCCGGTCGGCTTCATCGGTGCCGCCGAGTCCAAGGAGGCCCTGGCCGTGCACCCGTCCGGCCTGGAGCACCTGGTGGTGCGCGGTCGGCGCGGCGGCAGCGCGATCGCCGCGGCCGCCGTCAACGCGATTGCGAGTGAGGAAGAGTGACGGACACTCAGCAGACCGGCCGGCTCTACGGGGTCGGCCTGGGTCCCGGCGACCCGTCCCTGGTCACCGTCCGCGCCGCCGAACTCATCGGCAAGGCCGACGTGGTGGCCTATCACAGCGCCCGGCACGGCCGTTCGATCGCGCGGTCCATCGCCGAGCGCTATCTGACGGGTGGTCAGATCGAGGAGAAGCTGGTCTACCCGATCACGGTCGAGACCACCGACCACCCCGGCGGCTACCGCGGCGCGCTCGACGACTTCTACCAGGAGGCCGCCGCCCGGCTGGCCGCCCACCTGGACGCCGGCCGTGACGTCGTCGTCCTCGCCGAGGGGGACCCGTTCTTCTACGGCTCCTACCAGCACATGCACAAGCGCCTCGCGCACCGCTACCCGACCGAGGTGGTCCCCGGCGTGACGTCGGTCAGCGCGGCCGCCGCCCGGCTGGGGCAGCCGCTCACCGAGGCGGAGGAGACGCTCACCGTCATCCCCGGCACGCTGCCGGAGGAGGAGCTCACCGCGCGGATCGCCTCGGCCGACTCCGCCGTGATCATGAAGCTGGGCCGCACCTTCCCGGCCGTGCGCCGCGCGCTGGAGCGGGCCGGCCGGCTGGACGACGCCCAGTACGTCGAGCGCGCCTTCATGGACGGCGAGCGCACCGCGCCGCTGGCCTCGATAGACGCGGAGACCGTCCCCTACTTCTCCGTTGCGGTGCTGCCCAGCAAGGTCGCGCCGCTGGAGCCGGCCGTGCCGGCGACCGACGGCGCGGGCAGTGTCACCGTGATCGGCACCGGCCCGGCCGGGCCGCTCTGGCTCACCCCCGAGGCGCGCGGCGCGCTCGCCGCCGCCACCGACCTGGTCGGCTACACCACCTACCTGGACCGGGTGCCCGTCCGCCCCGGCCAGCAGCGGCACGGCTCCGACAACAAGGTGGAGTCCGAGCGCGCGGAGTTCGCCCTCGACCTGGCCCGCCGCGGCCACCGGGTCGCGGTCGTCTCCTCCGGTGACCCGGGCGTCTTCGCGATGGCCACCGCCGTGCTGGAGGTGGCCTGCGAGGAGGCGTACCGCGACGTTCCGGTCCGGATCGTCCCCGGTATGACCGCCGCGCACGCCGCCGCCTCCCGCGCCGGCGCCCCGCTCGGCCACGACTACGCCGTGGTCTCGCTCTCCGACCGGCTCAAGCCCTGGGACGTGGTCGCCAAGCGTCTGCGCCTCGCCGCCGAGGCCGACCTCGTGCTCGCCCTCTACAACCCGGGTTCGCAGTCCCGCACCACCCAGGTCGGCCTGGCCCGCGACCTCCTGCTGGAGTACCGCGCGCCGCAGACCCCGGTGGTGATGGCCCGCGACGTCGGCGGCCCGACCGAACGCGTCCGGACCGTCCGCCTCGCCGACCTCGACCCGGCCCAGGTCGACATGCGCACGATCCTGCTCATCGGCTCCTCCCAGACGCAGGCCGTCGAGCGCGGCAACGCCACCGAGGTCGTCTGGACCCCCCGCCGCTACCCGGAGGCGTGAGCCCGCGCGGAGCGGGAGGCCGGTACGGCCGGCCTCCCGCTCCGGCAGGGCGGGTGGGCCGCCGGCCGGCGGGCGGGGGAGGATGGGGGCGTCCAGGAGCGGGAGTGCGGAGCAGGGAGCGGTCGTGGGTGAGGTCGGAGGTCGGGCCGGGCAGCTGAAGAGCAGCGGCCTGCGGCACGGGTGGACGACCGGCGCCTGCGCCACGGCGGCGACCAAGGCGGCGTACCAGGCGCTGCTGACGGGGGCGTTCCCGGACCCGGTGGTGATCACGCTCCCGAAGGGGCAGCAGCCCGGATTCGCCCTGGCCGCCGAGGATTTGGCGGACGGGCCGGGTGCGGCGGCTGCGGCGGCGAACGCGTCGGCCGGGCCGGGCGTGCAGGCCGGGCCGGATGCGCACGACGGGCCGGCCGTGCGGCGGGCGATGGCCGCGGTGGTCAAGGACGCCGGGGACGACCCGGACGTCACGCACGGCGCGCTGATCCGCTCGACGGTGTGGGCGGGGGAGCCCGGCAGCGGTGTGGTGTTCCGGGCCGGGCCGGGGGTCGGCACGGTCACCAAGGCGGGGCTGCCGCTCGGCGTCGGCGAGCCGGCCATCAACCCGGTGCCCCGGCAGATGATCCGCGACGCGGTCGCCGAGGTGGCGGCCGAGTTCGGCGGCGACGGGGACGTCGTGGTGGAGATCTCCGTCGACCACGGGGAGGAGATCGCCCGTTCCACCTGGAACCCGCGGCTCGGCATCCTCGGGGGCCTCTCCATCCTCGGCACGACCGGCATCGTCGTCCCCTACTCCTGTTCCGCCTGGATCGACTCCATCCGGCGCGGGGTGGACGTCGCCCGGGCCGCCGGGCGGACCCACGTCGCCGGCTGCACCGGCTCGACCTCGGAGAAGGTCGCCGTCGCCGTGCACGGCCTGCCCGAGGACGCGCTGCTCGACATGGGCGACTTCGCCGGGGCCGTGCTCAAGTACCTCAAGCGCCACCCGGTGCCGCGCCTGACCATCGCGGGCGGCTTCGCCAAGCTCTCCAAGCTCGCCGCCGGCCACCTCGACCTGCACTCGGCGCGCTCCCAGGTGGACAAGGGGTACCTGGCGGGGCTGGCCCGCACGGGCGGCGCGGGCCCGGAGCTGGCCGACGCGGTGGCGGCGGCCAACACGGCGCTGGAGGCGATCCAGCTCTGCCGTGCGGCCGGGGTCCCGCTGGGTGACCTGGTCGCCGAGGCGGCCCGCGCCACCGCGCTCGGCGTGCTGGTCGGCTCACCGGTCGCGGTGGACGTCATCTGCATCGACCGGGCCGGCACCATCGTCGGCCGTGCGGAGCCGGCCGGGCCGGAACAGGCCTGAACCGTTGCTGTGATGTGAAGATCTGACGCCCATACGAGGTGAGAATCGGACAAAAGTGGTGCAAGGTGCGGGCCCGGTTCTGGTGCTATCTCAACCATGAGATATGGTCTGCCGGGTGACAGGCGACTACCTCACCCGTATCGGCACCCTCATCCGTACCGCGCGTCAGCACCGTGGTTGGTCCCAGGCTCAGCTCGGCGAGGCCCTCGGCACCAGCCAGAGCGCGGTCAACCGCATCGAACAGGGCAAGCAGAACGTCAGCCTTGAGATGATCGCCCGCATCGGCGAGGCACTCGACAGCGAGATCGTCTCCCTCGGCTACGCCGGCCCGATGCACCTACGGGTCGCCGGCGGCACCCGTCTCTCCGGCGCCATCGACGTCCGCAGCAGCAAGAACGCCTGCGTGGCGATCCTCTGCGCCTCGCTGCTGACCACCGGCCGCACCACGATCCGCCAGGTCGCCCGGATCGAAGAGGTCTACCGCATCCTCGAGGTGCTCACCAGCATCGGCGTCAAGAGCCGCTGGACCAACGACGGCCGGGACCTCGAACTCACCCCGCCCGCCGAACTCGACCTGGCCGCCATGGACGTCGAGGCCGCCCGCCGCACCCGCAGCGTGCTGATGTTCCTCGGCCCGCTGATGCACCGCGCCGACCGCTTCGCCATCCCGTACGCCGGCGGCTGCGACCTCGGCACCCGCACCGTCCAGCCGCACCTCACCGCGCTGCGCCGCTTCGGCCTGGAGGTCGCCACCACCGCCGGCGCCTACCACGCCTCCGTGCAGCCCGGCGCGCCGATGGACCGGCCCATCGTGCTGACCGAGCGCGGCGACACCGTCACCGAGAACGCCCTGCTCGCCGCCGCCCGGCACGACGGCGTCAGCGTCATCCGCAACGCCTCCCCCAACTACATGGTCCAGGACCTCTGCTTCTTCCTGGAGCGGCTGGGCGTGAAGATCGAGGGCATCGGCACCACCACCCTCACCGTGCACGGCGTTCCCGAGATCACCTGCGACGTCGACTACACGCCCGCCGAGGACCCGGTCGAGGCGATGAGCCTGCTCGCCGCCGCCGTCGTCACCTCCTCCGAGCTGACGATCCGCCGGGTGCCGATCGAGTTCCTGGAGATCGAGCTCGCGGTGCTGGAGGGGATGGGCCTCGACTACGACCGCACCCCCGAGTACCGGGCCCACAACGGCTTCACCCGGCTGGTCGACCTCACCGTCCGGCCCTCCAAGCTGACCGCGCCGATCGACACCATCCACCCGATGCCGTTCCCCGGCATCAACATCGACAACGTGCCGTTCTTCGCCGCGATCGCCGCGGCCGCCCACGGCACCACGATGATCCACGACTGGGTCTACGACAACCGCGCCATCTACCTCACCGAACTCACCCGGCTCGGCGCGGACATCAAGCTCCTCGACCCGCACCGCGTCCTCGTCCAGGGCCCGACCCGCTGGCGCGCCGCCGAGATGGTGTGCCCGCCGGCCCTGCGCCCGGCGGTCGTCATCCTGCTGGCGATGCTCGCCGCCAAGGGCACCTCGGTGCTGCGCAACGTCTACGTCATCAACCGCGGCTACGAGGACCTCGCCGAGCGCCTCAACTCGATCGGCGCCCAGATCGAGACCTTCCGCGACATCTGACGGATCGTCACCCTGCTGGCCGGCCTCACCCGTCGAGGCCGGCCAGCAGTCGTGCGGTGTCCAGCCCGGAGGTCAGGTACTCCACGAACAGCGGGTTGTCGAGTGCGAACGGCGAGCGCCGCTCGCGGACCAACCCGACGGCGGCGCCGGCCTCGTGGCCGAGCTCGACCAGGGCCTGGGCGACCACCAGCCCGGAGCGGTTGTAGCCGGAGTGGCAGCGGACGAGGGTGGCACGCCCCTGGCGGACGGCCTCGGCGGTGCACGTCGCCGCCTCCTGGACGGCACGCAGCTGAGCGGCGGAGAGCGGCCCGTCCGGCACCTCGCGCACCAGGTGCTCCACCCCCGGTGCGGGCCCGTGTCCGGGCCGGGTGAACAGGCTGACCACGAGGTCGAACTCCCGCTCCACGACGACCGGTTCGAGCGCGCGGCCGGGCGGGGTGGTGAAATGACCGCCCATCCAGAGGCCGGGAACGATCTCGTTCCACGGCCCGGTCGGCCCGGGGACGTCGCGTTCCTTGTGGCGGGTCGGCATCGGGGCTCCGTCGTCCTTTCCGGGCCCGGCTACTCCCCGGTCTCGCCGTCGAGGTGCTCGCGCAGCAGGTCGGCGTGGCCGTTGTGGCGGGCGTACTCCTCGATCATGTGGGTGAGGATCCAGCGGAGCGAGAACGCCTCCTCGCCGTGGTGTCCGGTGACGTCCAACGACTCGGCGGCGGCGACGAGTTCCCGCGCGTGGTCGCACTCGCCGCGCCAGACGGCGAAGGCCTCGTCGGGGTCTGCGGTCTCCACGTCGAACTCCGCGAAGCTGCCGTCCGGGTGCTTCCAGAAGCCGGGGCGCCCCTCGTCGTTGAAGACGTTGCGGAACCAGCCGCGCTCGACCTCGGCGAGGTGGCGGACCAGCCCGAGCAGCGAGAGCCCGGAGGGCTGGAGGACGCGGCTGCGGAGCTGCTCGGTGCTCAGGCCGGCGCACTTCATCACGAGCGTGTCGCGCTGGAAGTCCAGGAAGCTGACCAGGGTGGCGCGTTCGTCGGCGGTCTGCAGGGTCGGGGTGCGCTGGTTGCTGTCCATCGCCCCATGATGGCAGCGCCGGGCGGCGCGGCACGCGGAATTACCGAAGGGCGGTGCCGTACCCGGCCAGCCAGTCCAGCGCCGCCTCCACCGACCCGGCCGCCGGCACCCCGGCCGGCAGCGGCGGGCGCTCCACGACCACGACCGGCAGGCCGAGTTCGCGGGCGGCGGTGAGCTTGGGGGCGGTGGCGGCGCCGCCGCTGTCCTTGGTGACCACCACGTCGATCCGGTGCTCGCGCAGCAGTGCCCGCTCGCCGTCCAGGGTGAACGGGCCGCGGTCGAGCAGGACGTCGAGGGCCGCGGGCACCGGGGGCTCGGGCGGGTCGACCGAGCGGGCCAGGAAGTGCAGGCCGGCGAGGTGGGCGAAGGAGCCGATGCCCTGCCGGCCGGTGGTGAGGAAGACCCGGCGGCCCAGGGCGGGCAGCACGGCGGCCGCCTCGTCCAGCGAGGCGACCGGGTGCCAGCGGTCCCCGTCGACCGGTGTCCAGCCGGGGCGGCGCAGCGCCAGCAGCGGAACGCCGGTCGCGGCGGCGGCCAGGGCGGCGTTGTGCGACATCACGGCCGCGAACGGGTGGGTGGCGTCCACGAAGGCGTCCACCGCGTGGTCGCGCAGCCAGGCGGCGAGCCCGTCGGGCCCGCCGAAGCCGCCGATGCGGACCTCGCCCGCCGGCAGCCGCGGCTCGGCGACCCGCCCGGCGAGCGAGCTGGTGACCCGCAGGCCCGGGCGGCCGGCCAGCGCGGCCGCCAGGGCCCGCGCCTCCGTCGTCCCGCCGAGGACCAGGACGTGCGCCATCAGGCCCCGCAGGGCTCGTGCGGGCGCTCGCGGTCCGCCGAGTAGAGGTGGCTGTCGCGGAACTGCTCGGCGGCCAGTGTCCGGCCCACGATGATCACCGCGGTGCGGGCCACTCCCGAGGCCTTGAGCTGCCCCGCGATGGTGCCGACGGTGCCGCGCAGCACCAGCTCGTCCGGGCGGCTGGCCATCGCCACCACCGCGGCCGGGCAGTCGGCGCCGTAGTGCGGGAGCAGCTGCTCGACGACGTCGTCCACGTACCCGGCGGCCAGGTGCAGCACCAGCAGCGCGCCGCTGCGGCCGAGGGTGGCGAGGTCCTCGCCCTCGGGCATCGGGGTGGCGCGCTTGGCGATCCGGGTGAGGATGACGGTCTGGCCGACGGTCGGCACGGTCAGCTCCCGCTTGAGCGCGGCCGCGGCGGCGGCGAAGGCGGGGACGCCCGGGACGACCTCGTACGGGACGCCGGCCGCGTCGAGGCGGCGCATCTGCTCGGCGACGGCGCTGAACACGGACGGGTCGCCGGAGTGCAGCCGGGCCACGTCCTGGCCGGCCTCGTGCGCGGCGACCAGCTCGGCGACGATCTGGTCCAGGGTGAGCTGGGCGGTGTCGACCAGCCGGGCGCCGGGCGGGCACTCGTCCAGCAGCTCGCGGGGCACCAGGCTGCCGGCGTAGAGGCAGACCTCGGCGCGGGCCAGGATACGCGCGCCGCGCAGGGTGATCAGGTCGGCGGCGCCCGGGCCGGCTCCGATGAAGTGGACGGTCACGAGGGTTCCTGTTCGACGAGGGCGGCGGTGGCGGGCCTGGCGGCGGCGGTGGTGGGCCTGGTGGCTTCGGCAGGGGGTTTGACGGCGGACCACTGGGTGACCGGCATCGCCTGGCGCCAGCCGGTGAAGCCGCCGACCGGGACGGCGTGGGCGACGGCCAGGCGCAGCAGTTCGCCGCCGTGCCGCCGGTACCACTCGGTGAGCAGGGCCTCGGACTCCAGGGTCACGGTGTTGGCGACCAGCCGGCCGCCCGGCGGCAGCGCCGCCCAGCAGGCGTCCAGCAGGCCGGGCGCGGTGAGGCCGCCGCCGATGAACACCGCGTCGGGGACCGGGAGTCCGGCCAGCGCGGCGGGCGCCGCTCCGGTGACCACGTCCAGCCGGGGCACGCCGAGCGCGGCGGCGTTGCCGGAGATGCGGGCGGCCCGGACGGGGTCGCGCTCGACGGTGACGGCCCGGTTCTCGCGGTGCGCGCGCAGCCACTCGATCGCGATCGAGCCGGAGCCGCCGCCGATGTCCCAGAGCAGTTCGCCGGGCGCGGGGGCGAGGGTGGCGAGGGTGGCGGCGCGGACGTGGCGCTTGGTCAGCTGGCCGTCGCTCTCGTACGCGTCGTCCGGCAGGCCGGGGACGAGCGAGGTCCGCGGGCCGGGACCGAGCTCGACCGCGATGACGTTGAGCGGGTCGCCGGCCGGGTGCGGCCAGCCGTCCGCCGGGCCCTCCAGGTGCCGTTCGCCGGGGCCGCCGAGCTGTTCCAGTACCCGGAGCCGGGCGGCGCCGAAGCCGCGGGCGGTGAGCAGCGCGGCGACGGCGGCGGGGGTCGCGGCGCCCGCGCTGAGGACGAGCAGCCGGCGGCCGGGGTGCAGGGCGAGCGCCAGGGTGTCGAGGGGGCGGCCGACCAGGCTCACCACCTCGGTGGTCTCCAGGGGCCAGCCGAGCCGGGCGCAGGCGTAGGAGACGGAGGACGGGTGCGGCAGCACGCGCAGACGCTCGGCGCCGGCGGATCCGGCGGATCCGGCACGGCCGTCGGCGAGGTCTTCGGCGGGCGTTCCGGTGAGGGCCTGGGCCGGGGTCCCGGCGGGCGTACCGGTGAGGGCCTCGGCGAGGGTGCGGCCGATGCCGTAGAACATCGGGTCGCCGCTGGCCAGCACCGCGACCCGGCGGCCGGCGTGCTCGGCGAGCAGCCCGGGGACGGCCGGGCGCAGCGGGGACGGCCACGGCACCCGTGCGGCGGCGACCTCGGCGGCGGGGAGCAGGGCGAGCTGGCGCGGTCCGCCGATCACCACCTCGGCCTCGCGCAGGGCCGCCCGCGAGGTGCCGGCCAGGCCGGGCCAGCCGTCGGCCCCGATCCCGACGACGGTGATCGGAGGTGGCAGCTCGGACACCGGGAGGCTCCTCGTTGGTCGGCAAGGCGTGGTTCGGTGCCCGCGCGGCGGTGGGCGACCGCCAGTCCGCCGGTCGTGCGGGCAGCCGCAGCCTACCTGGCGGTACGCGGCGGGCTCCTGGCCAGGGTGCACGCCCGGTGTAGCGGCGCAGTGTCGACATATCGCTGTTCGCCGTTCGCCGGCGGGCCGGTGCTCCTGCGCTCTGGCCTCCTCGCGCTTCTCCGTGCCGGTGTCCCGCCGCCCCGCCGTGCTCAGGGCCCGTCGGGCCCTCGCCGCCGGTGCATCCAGTCCCCGGACGGGATGAGTGCCGGGTGGGTGCGCAGGCGGGCGGCGACGGCGGGGCCGGCCAGGTAGACCCAGGCCTCGTGCGTCCCGCCGCCCGCCGTCCGGACGGTCAGCCGTTGTCGCACGTACTCGCCGGTGCCGTCCGCCCGGCAGTCCTCCAGCAGGTCGAGCGCGGCGAGTGCGGGGCCGTACGCGCCGGGACGCACGGTGATCAGCTCGCCGACGACCTGGCGGCCGGGCGTCGCGTCCGGCACGGCGAACGGGAAGCCGGGGCCGTCGTGCAGGGCGGCGCCGGGGAGCACCGCGGGCCGGACGTCCGCGCAGCGCCCGGCGAGGTGGAAGGCGTGGTTGTGACCGCCGGTGCGGAGCGTGCCGTAGACGAAGAACGGCAGCGCGCCGGCGACGGCGTCGTCGTCGGTGGGGCCGGCGGCGTCGGCGGGGTCGGCCGGTTCGGCGGGCACTGGGCACCTCCTGGAATCCGACATCCGTTGGCGGTCGTCGCTTGTTGTCGGTGATTGGTCGTCGGTGACCGGTCGTCCCCGGCCGTGTTGGCACCGGCCGAGGGGCGCCCACCGTAGCGCCTGCGGCGATCGCCTGGTGATACCCACTGGCGCGCGGACCCGCTGATGCGCTGTCATGGCGGGTGAACCGCCAGCACCGTCCAAGGGGGACACCCATGACAGCGCCCGTCTCGCGGAAGGCCGCCCAGCCCTCCTCCACCCTGTCCGCCGTGACGCCCGCCGATGCGGTGCCCCCGGCGGCGCGGCTGGGCGGGGCGGTCTGGGTGGCGCTGGGCGTGGTGTACGTGGTGTGGGGCTCGACCTACCTCGCGATCCGGATCGCGCTGGAGACGATGCCCTCGTTCCTCTCCGCCGGGGCGCGCTTCATCTTCGCCGGACTGCTGCTGGCCGGCTTCGTGCTGTTCCGCCAGGGGCGGGCCGGGCTCCGGGTGAACGTCCGGCAGCTGGGCTCCTCCGCACTGGTCGGCGTGCTGCTGCTGACCGGCGGCAACGGACTGGTGGTGCTGGGCGAGAACTCCATCCCGTCCGGCCTGGCCGCGCTGCTGGTGGCGGTCGTCCCGCTCTGGATGGTGCTGCTCACCGCGGCGGGCGGCGACCGCCCGAAGCCGGTCGAGCTGTCGGGCGTGCTGCTCGGACTGGCGGGCCTGGCGGTGCTGTCCGCGCCCGCGATCAGCGGGGACATCCCGCCGGCCGGGGTGATCGCGGTCATCGGCGGGACGCTGACCTGGGCGGCGGGCTCGTTCGCCGCCAAGCGGATCCCGATGCCGGGCAACGTCTTCGCCGGAAGCGCCTACCAGATGCTCGTGGGCGGCCTGGGCAACGTGCTGATCGGACTGGCGCGCGGCGAGCAGCACGGGCTGGACGTGGACGCCTTCTCCGGGCGGTCCTGGCTGGCACTCGGGTACCTGGTGGTGGTCGGCTCGCTGGTCGGCTTCACCGCGTACGCCTGGCTGCTGCAGTCCGCCCCGCTGACCCTGGTCGCCACCTACGCCTACGTGAACCCGGTGGTCGCGGTCCTGCTGGGCTGGCTGGTCCTGGCCGAGCCGCTGACCGGCCCCACCCTGCTGGGTGGGGCGATCGTGGTCGCGGGCGTCTGTCTGGTGGTGAGCGTCAGCCGGCGGCCGGCCCGGTCCGCTTCGCGTAAGTGAGGACGACGGTGCCGTTCTCGAACGGGCGGCAGTCGGCCAGGGTGAAGCCGTGCGGCGCGAAGTCGGCGCGGAAGAGCGGGACGCCCTGGCCGGCCACGACCGGGTACTGCTTGACGATCAGCTCGTCGACCTCCGGCAGCAGCTGACCGGCCAGCTCGGCGCCGCCGCAGAGCCAGATGCCGAGCCCGTCCTCCTGCTTGAGCTTGCGCACCAGGGTGAGCGGGTCCTCGCCGGTGACCTCGACCGCCGGGTCGGGGCTGGTCAGCGTGCGGGAGAAGACGATCTGCCGCAGGTGGGCGTACGGGTTGGTGAGGCCGAGGGGCAGCCCCACGGCGTAGGTGCCGCGGCCCATCAGGACGGTGTCGAAGCGGGAGACGGGCACGTCCGCGACACCGAAGGCCGCGCGGCCCGGCGTGGGCAGGGTGTCGGCGTACTCGGTGGTGAGGTGCTCCAGGAACTCGCCCTCGACGTACGACATGAGGAAGTCGAAACCGCCGTCGGGTGCGGCGATGAAGCCGTCGATGGAGGCGCCGATGAAGTAGGTGAGCTTGCGCATTCACGTCCTTGAGGTCGGTTGGTTCAAGGCGCTGCGCCTTGAACAACGACAGTTATAGTACTCCGGGTGTAGTGGTTGCAAGAGTTTTCCTGAAAGAGGATCAGAGTCATGGCCCAGAACCCCGCCCGCCGCACCGCCCTCACCGACGCCGCCATCGACGTCCTGGCCCGCGAGGGCGCCCGTGGCCTCACCTTCCGCGCGGTCGACGCCCAGGCGGGTGTGCCGGCCGGAACCGCGTCCAACTACTTCGCCAACCGCGACGACCTGCTCAACCGGGTCGCCCGCCACATCCACCACCGCCTGACCCCCGACCCGGCCGTCCTCGCCGAGCTGCTCCGCGCCCCGCGCGACCGCGCCCTGGTCACCGCGCTGATGCACGACCTGCTGCGGCGGATCACCGCCGAACGGGCCGGCTACCTGGCCATGCTCGAACTGCGGCTGGAGGCCACCCGCCGGCCCGGCGTGCGTGACCAGCTCACCGGCACGATCCGCGAGCAGCTGGAGGCCAACATCGCCTACCACCTGGACGAGGGCTTCCCCGGCGACCGCGAGACGGTGGTCCTCCTCTACCTTGCGATGACCGGGCTGCTCGTCGAACACCTCACGCTGCCCGGGGTGTTGGGCGAGGACGGGCTCGCGGCCCTGGTCGACACCGTGGTCGAGCGGATCGTCCCCCTGGACTGACCGCTCACCCTCCCGCGGGTCCCGGCCCGGCACCGGGTGCGGTCCCCGGCTCGGCATCGGGCTCGGCCTCCGGCTCGGCGCCGGTCCGGGCCCGCAGTACCGGCCGCACCGCGTCGAGCACGGCCGTGAGGTCGCCGTCCTCCCGGACCAGCACGCCCATCGACCGCAGTCGCGCCAGGCTCTCGGCGTACGCGGGGTGGGCGGCCTGCGCCGCGCTGAGCACCGGCCGGACGGCCGTCGGCACGCCGAGCCCGTACGCCTCGCAGAGGATGCCGAGGGCGAGCGTGTCGGAGATCCCGGCGGCCCACTTGTTGACGGTGTTGAAGGTGGCGGGTGCCACGACGATGGCGTCCGGCGGCGGCAGCGGCTTCGGCTCGCCCGGCTTCCGCCATGCCGAGCGGATCGGGTAACCGGTCCGGGCGACGACGGTGGCCTCGTCGATGAAGCCGAGCGCGTGCGGGGTCGCGACGACGCCGACCTCCCAGCCCTCGGCCTGGGCGGCCGAGATCAGCCGGCCGGTCTCGGGGGCGAGGCCGGAGGCGCAGACGACGACGTAGAGGAAGGGCACGGGCGGGCTCCCAACGGTGTGACGGTTGCACCCATCATCGTCATCCGCCCGGCGCCGCCGGCCGCCGGGGACGTCGGTGGGCGGGCCCGCGAGTCCGCCGGTCCGTCCGCCCGTCCGTCCCCCTGTCCGTCGGTCCGCCCGTCGGTCCGCCGGCCCGTCCGCCCGTCGGTCCGCCGGCCCGTCCGTCCGCTCGTTCGTCAGTCGAACCGGATGTGCCGGACACCGGTCCAGGCCCGCCGCAGCCGGCCGCGCAGCTCGCCGTCCGTGTTCGGTGCGAGCGTCAGCCCCGCGGAGGCCGCGATCCGGTCGGCGACCCGGGCGACGGTGAGGTGGTCGGTGTGCAGGTGCTCGCCGAACTCCGCTCCGCGCAGCCGCTCCAGGCAGTGGTCGAGCTTCGAGACGGCGAAGCTCTCGCGGCGCAGCGGCGCGTCCTTGCCGGCGACCAGCCTCACGGCGTGCCCGAGGCCGCGCTCCCGGAGCCGCCGCAACACCTCCTCGCGCTCCGCCAGCAGCGCGAAGTGCCGTACGTCATGGCCGCGTTCGCGCAAGCGCCCGACCGTCTCGGCGAAGTAGACCGGTTCGACCACGGTCATCGGCACGAGCACCGTGCCCCGATGGGCGGTGAGCGTGCGGTCGAGCACCTCGAACACGCCCTGCCGCCAGGCCGGGAGGTCCTGGAAGTCGCCGCGCAACGGCCTCGGCGTCATCCGGTGCAGGCCGAACCCGACCTGTTCCGGGTCGCAGATCACGCTCCCGGGCAGCCTGCGCCGCAACTCGTGGGCTGTCTGCGTCTTCCCGCCGCCGAAGGGCCCGTTGATCCAGATCAGCATGCCGGACACCCTACGCGGTGGACACCCCGCCGGGCGGGCACCCCGTGCGGCGGGCACCCCCGTCCGCGCCGAACCGGCGCCGGCTGCGGCGGGAGCGACCGGTCGCCAGGGGGGTCGCCAGGGGGAGGGGCCGGCCGCAGCAGCTCCGGCGGCGCCCAGGGCGCGACGTCGCCTCCCGCGCGGCCCGTCACCCCGGCCGGGCCGCGCGCGGCGTTGCCGATGCGTCGGTCAGGCGGGGTCGAGCACACCCTCCCACAGCTTGCGCTCGGCGCCACGGGGGTCGTTGACGACCTCGTTCCGGGGCGCGTTGTCCCGGTGGAAGGTCATCACCGGGCGGTCGCCGGTGTCGTACGCGGCCCAGCCGGCGAGCCGGCCCGTCCTGGCGAACTCGACCCAGCGGGAGTGGAGTTCGGCGGCGAGCTCCTGCGGCGGGTTGGGGCCGGTGAACTTCCGGCTCTCGGGGTTGGCGAGGGTGTCCCAGACGAAGGGGATCTCCAGGCTGTGGCACGCGCCGAGGCCGACCCGGAGGGTGTTCGGCTCCGTCGGGGAGCGCCAGCCGAACTCGAAGACGTACGTGGGCGCCGCGCCGCCCCCGCTCTCGCGGGCCTCGGCGATCCGGTAGGTCGGAATGCGGACCAGCCGGTCGGTCAGGACGGCGCAGGCGATCCCGGAGGGTGCGCGGCGCGGGTAGACGTCCGTGCCGCCCTTCGCGTACTGGTCGTAGAAGCCGGCCGGGACGCCGTAGACCTCGGCGCGGGCGCGGAAGGCCTCGGCATCCGGCCAGTAGACCATCGGGGTCGGGATCACGAAGAGCCGGAACTCCTCGGTGGTGGTGCCGATCAGCAGCGGGATGTTCCCTCCGGCGCCGCGGGCGATGGCCTCGAACGGCGTGGCGGACAGCAGCCCGCCGTCGATCACCGGCATGAAGGCCATGCCGCAGGCGGCGATGGTGCTCTCGCCGTACTTGGCCGCGTCGGCGCCGGCGGCGACGTCGTCTCCGACCTGGCTCTGGGCCTCGATGAGGTCGCCGGGCGCCACGGTGGACAGGCCCGCGAAGTCGGGGGTGACGCCGAGCCGGTCGGCAACGGCCTTGACGACCAGCGAGGCGTCGGCAACGGTCTGGCCGAGGTGGGCGGTGCCGCTCTGGACGATCGCCTTGTGGAAGAGGTCCACACCGGCCGACATCAGGGCGAGCACGCTCATCGCTCCGGCGGACTCGCCGAACAGCGTGACGTTGTCCGGATCGCCGCCGAAGTTCGCGATGTTGTCGCGTACCCACTCCAGCGCGAACACCTGGTCGAGCAACCCGCGGTTGGCCGGGGCCGGCGCGCCCTCGATGTAGGCGAAGCCCTCCATCCCGAGGCGGTAGTTGAGCGTGACGCAGACGACGCCGTCGCGGGCGAATGTCGCGCCGTCGTAGGCGGTCACCGCGGACGAGCCGGTCGTGAAGCCGCCCCCGTGGATCCAGACCATGACCGGCAGCGGATCCCGCCCCTCGCCCTCGGGGGTCCAGACGTTGACGCTCAGCCAGTCGTCGCCTTCGATCACCGGATCGGGCATCAGCTCGCCCAGCTGCCCCTTGATCGGGGGCTTGGGCGGCGTCGGCCCGTACGCGGTGGCTTCCAGTACCTCGTCCCAGGGCTCGGGCGGGGCCGGCGGCCCGAACCGGTTGGCCTCGCTGCCGGGGGCGGCGGCGTAGGGGATGCCGAGGAAGCGGGTGACCCCGTTCTCGGTGGTCCCGGACACCGGTCCGTAGCCGGTTTCGACCAGGTTTGGCATGGGGGCTCCTCAAGGGGGCCGGTCGGTACGGTCGGCGCAGCGCCGGACCGGCCCTCCCGGCGGTGTCCCCGGCCGCCACGTGCAACCGGAGCGTACCCGGACTACCCGGGCCGGACGGGACCAATCCCGGGCGACCGCAACTGACGGAAGTTGTGCAGTCGCGGAGCGTCACCTTCCGTTCGTCTGCCGTCTCGTGTCGCCTCCTGTCCGTCCTGCCCCTCTCGTCCCGCACGTCCTGCGCGTCCCGTACGTCTCTCCTCCCTCTCCCTCCTCCTTGCCGTCCCACGAGGTTCCGGTCGGCTGCCCCGGCCGCTCCCTCGCCGCTTCCTCGCCGTTCCCCGGTCGTGCGCCGGCTGTGCGTCGCAGGCGCCTGTGCCCGCTGGATCCTTCGGCTACGATCGCTCGACGGCCGTGCCGCACAGGGGAGTTGCGGCCGGGCGCAGGGCTGCGCGGATGAGCAGGGGGCGGCATGCCGGACACGGACTTGCACAAGGATCCGGACTCAACGACGGAGCCGCGGCCAACGCCGCCGCCCGGTCTCTGGAGGCAGCGGAACTTCGCCGCGCTCTGGTCCGCGCACACGGTCAGCCAGTTCGGCACCCAGATCAGCTTCTTCGTGCTCCCGGTGCTCGCCCTCACCACCGTCGGGGCCACCCCGGGCCAACTGGGGCTGGTCGCCGCCGCCGAGACCCTGCCGTTCCTGCTGGTCGGACTGCCGGCGGGCGCGTTGCTGGACCAGTGGGACCGGCGGCGCGTGATGATCGTCGCCGACGCCGGCCGGGCAGCGGTGATCTGCGTGCTGCCACTCGGGTACGCCCTCGACCTGCTGGGCGTGCCGCTGCTCTGCGCGGTCGCGTTCGTCACGGGCCTGTTCACCGTGTTCTTCGACATCGCCGACCAGGCCTTCCTGCCCAGCGTCGTCGGCCGCACGCAGACCGCGGCGGGCAACAGCAGGCTGGAGTTCTCCCGTTCGGCCGCCGAACTGGCCGGCCCGGGCCTCGCCGGCCTGCTGCTGCAAGTCGTCACAGCGCCGCTGATCCTGCTCGCGGACGCCGCGAGCTACCTCGCCTCCGCGCTCCTGCTCGGCCTGGTCCGGACCCCGGCGCGGGCCGAAGCGGAGCCGCCCGCACAGGAGCTGCGCGCAACGGAGTCGCCCGCACAAGAGCCGCCCGCGCCACGGGAGCGGATGCGCACCCGGATCGCCGACGGCCTGCGGTTCGTCCTCCGGAACCAGCTGCTGCGCCCGATCGCCCTCGCCACCGCGATCGGCAACCTGGCCGGTCTGGGCGGCGCGCTGAGCGCCCTGCTGCCCGCCTTCGCCCTGCGTGACCTGGGTCTCTCCCCGGGCCGGCTCGGCCTCGCGCTGACCGTCGGCAACGTCTGCGCCCTGATCGGCGCCCTGCTCACCGGCCGCCTGATCCGGCTGCTCGGGTTGGGGCGGCTGCTGGTCGCGGCCAAGTGCCTGCCGGGGCTGGGCGTGCTGTTGCTGGCCACGGCTGCCCCGGATCGAGCCGTCCCCGCCCTGGCCGGGGCCGCCGGGATCGCCGCCTGCGGCATCACGGTCTACAACATCGCCCAGGTCAGCCTCCGCCAGGCCGTCACCCCGACGGCCATGCAGGCCCGGATGAACGCCTCGGTCCGCTTCGTCATCTGGGGCACGCTCCCGCTCGGCGCGGCGGCCGGGGGGCTCCTCGGCTCGGCGATCGGTCTGCGCCCGGCGCTCTGGCTGGTGGCGGTGGTCAGCCTGTTCTCCTGCGTGCCGCTGCTGCTGGCCCGCGACGTCCGGACCCTGCGCGACTTCCCGGCCGCCGCGGCCGACTAGGAAGGGGCGGGCTCCGCACGCCCGGCGGCCAGTATTCCAGCAGGACTTCGACGTTTTGCCTGATCAGAAGGCTGCGCGGTGAGTGTAGTGGGCTGGTGCCCGTCAGGGGCGGTCTTCTGGGGACCGCCTCTCGATCGTGTGCAGCCGGCGTTGGTGGTGGCAGCGGCGGGGGCAGCCTCCCGTCGTGATCAACGAGCCTTCAGCCGAGAGCTGGGACCGCGAACTCGAAGACCTCTTCCTCCGTGTCGGCCACCGCTTCAGCCGCGTGGAGCCGTGCCGCCGAATGCGCGACTACGTTCGCGGCCTACTCGGCCCGGTCGGCCGCCAGAACGGTTGGCAGCTGGCCGAATACGCAGGTCACGCCACCCCTGACGGACTGCAGCACCTGCTCGCCGGTTCCCGCTGGGACGCGGGCGAGATCCGCGACGAGCTGCGATCCTCTCACGCGTTGTGACGGTCACCGCGGCAGGAGCGCATCCAGTGCCGCACCGAGCCCGACGGTGTCGCGGAAGTGGATCGCGGCGATGCCCAACTCGCGGGCGGCAGCGACGTTCGCAGCCCTGTCATCGATGAACACGGCTTCCGCGGGGGCGACACCCATCATGTCGAGGGCCTGGGTGAACACCACCGGTTCGGGCTTGGTAGCGCCAAGACGGCAGGAGAAGAGCAGGGCGTCGAAACGGGAGGCGACCTGAGGGAACAAGTCCGGGAGCGCTTCCAGGAGCAGGGGGTCGTTGTCCGTGAGCAGGGCGGTGCGGAGAGGACGCACGGTGTCCGCCAGCCTGAGCACCATGGGATCGGGTTCGAAGGCACGGCACCAGATCTCCTGGAGTACCCGGACGCTTCCCTGGAACCCCAGCCTCTCTTGAATCGTGCGGTGGATCTCCGACGGGGAATCAAGGCCGAGGTCCCACCGCGAGATGAGCCCTGATGCGTACAGTCTGCTCTCCACCTGCTCGGGCGTGAGCCCGCATGCCGTACCAAGCGCGGCAAGCCGTCGCTCTGGATGGAAGCGGCAGACGACGCCCCCGAGGTCGAAGAAGATCACCTTTGGCTGCATGCGCTGACGATAGCTGCACCGCCGTCACGAAAACGGCCTTGCTTCGATGCTCCTGCAGAGCGGGCCCACCTCCGGGTCGCAACGCCAGCCAACCCTTGATCACGATCTCAGCTGGAGTACTAGGCGAACGAGGCCCGGCCCGTCCACCAGTTGCCGGGGGCCTCCGGGTCGCGGCTGGTCCAGTACTCGATGATCGCGTTGGTGAACTCGGCGGCCGACAGCTTGCCGTCGCCGTCCAGGTCGAGCCGGCGGAAGGCCTCGTCGGCGTCGTCGCGGGAGAGGCCGGCGAAGTGGCCGCGCTGGAAGACGAAGAACTCGCCCGCGTCCACCGTGCCGCTCCTGCTGGTGTCGGCCACGGCCAGGAAGGCCTCGGCCAGCGCCCCGAGGCTGGCCCGGGCGGCCTCCGGGTCGTCGACGAGCGACGCGGTGGAGGCGGTGAACTGCTCGCGGGTGATCGCCTCCGTGCCGATCGGCAGGCGGGCCAGGTGCAGGTCGTGCCAGATCGTGAGGTAGGCGCGGACGATCCAGGCCTCGGCCTCCGAGCCCTCGGCGTGCCCGAGCGACCGGGCCACCGAGTGCCCCATCAGTACGTGGTCCCGCTCGGTCAGCAGTCCGTCGCCGTCGGCGTCGAGGTGGTCGAACCCGTGGTTGATCTTTGCCATCAGCAGTTCGTCGGACAACGTGCCCCCATAGGTCGGTGATCTCCCTCGTCATCGGCACGGTAGCGCGTCCACCGGCCGTGGCGTGGCGGAACACCGGTTTGCCACGCCCGGCCGAACCGGATGCGGGCTCAGGCGGGCGGGCGGGGTGACCTGCTACGTCTCCTCCGGCCGGTGGACCGCCCACACGTAGGCCTCGGGGAGCAGGTCGAGGACGGGGAGGCTGCGAACGGCGCCCCCGGTCTCCCCGGCGTCGTCGGCGTCCTCGGTCTCGCGACCGCCGTCCCCGCCGCCGTCCCCGCCGGCGGCGGCACCGATGAGCACGAGTTCGGTACAGGGCCCGCCGGTGAAGTGGTACGCGTTGAGCGCGCTGACGATCCGCCCGTCGGCGTTGCGGGCCGCGGCCGCGACCGTGCGGTTGCCGCTGCGGGCGAAACGGCGGGCGATGTCGGTGGCGGCCTCGACGAGGGCCTGGTCCCCGGCGGGGTCCTGGGCGGGGTCCTGGGCGACGGTCGGCATATTCGGTGGGGCTTTCTCGTCGGTGGTGACAGGCTCTGGGCATGGAACCCCAGTCGCTGACCGTGCCAACGCTGCCCGCCGGTGCCGGCCTTGAGCTCAGGGCCTGGCGGATCGCCGACACCGGGGTGCTCCGCGAGGCCGCCGCCGACCCGTACATCCCGCTGGTCACGACCGTTCCGGCGGAGTACGACGACGCGGCCGGCCGGGCTTTCGTCGAGCGGCAGTGGGCGAAGGCCGGACGCGGCAGCGGCTACCCGTTCGTGATCGTGGACGCGGCGGAGCAGCGGCCGGTCGGCTTCGTCGGTCTCTGGCCGAAGGGGGACGGCAGGGCCTCGCTCGGCTACTGGACGGCCGGGTCGGCGCGTGGCCGCGGTGTGGCCGGCAACGGGCTGCGGGCGGTGTCCCGTTGGGCGTTCGATGAACTGCGGCTGGCCCGGCTGGAGCTGTACATCGAGCCGTGGAACACCGGTTCGGTCCGTACCGCCGAGCGGGCGGGTTTCCGCCGTGAGGGCCGGCTGCGTCAGTGGCAGACGGTCGGCGGCGAGCGGCGCGACATGGACGTGTACGCGCTGCTCGCCACCGACCCGGTGGACGGGGAGTCGGCGGAGGGCCGCGGGGTGGTCCGGGCCCTTGCGGGTCCACGCCGCCACCTCACGACGCCCGTTCCCCCCGGTGCCACAGGATGATTCCGGCCCGCCACTCATGTGGCGGGCCGGGGCCGGGCGTCCGCGTCGGCGCTCCGGGTCAGCCCGCCCTCCGGGTCAGCTCGCGTTCCGGATCGCCGCGTCGGCGAGTCGCTCGGCCAACTCGCTGAAGGCCGCACCGAGTTCCTTGTCGGCGATGCTGCCGGCGTAGGCCTCGAACCCGAGGGCGGCCTGGGCCTGGACGGCGGGCGTGGCGTAGTCGGGGTCGATCGGGTAGGGCTCGCCGGGGGGCCAGGGGAGCGGCCAGTGCTTGGGCCAGGGGATCTTGACCTGGTGTCCCGTCCCGCACCAGTCGTCGCCGACCTCGCCGAGGATGGCGCGCACGTCGCCGCCGGAGAGGCGGGCGGTGATGGCCGTGTTGGCCACCGCGTTGACGGTGCCGGAGACGGCGAGCCGCAGTTCGGGGGCCCCGGGCGGGAGCGGTTGCGGGTTGAGCGGGGCGGCCTGGCCGCTGGCGGCCAGGTGGACGTGGCGGGTGGGGCCGAGGACGGGCAGGTGCGGGCGGATGCCGTCCAGGGCTTCGGGGTGGAGGCGGCCCAACAGCTGGATCAGGGTGGCGGCTTGGCGGACGAGGGTCATCGGGAACCCCTTCTCTGGGACGGAGGCGCTCACTGCCGGTAGCCGATCGTATGCGCAGTGGTCCGGGGGGAGGCGGCGACACACCCTCAGTGCGCGGCGGCCAGCAGCTCCCGGGTGTAGTCGGTGTGCGGGGCGGCGAACAGCCGGTCGCGGTCGGTGGACTCCACCAGCCGCCCGCGGTGCATCACGGCGATCCGGTCGCAGAAGTGCCGGACGACCGCGAGGTCGTGCGAGACGAAGAGGAAGGCGACGCCGAGCCGTTCACGCAGTTCCATCAGCAGGTTGAGTACCTGGGCCTGCACCGAGACGTCCAGTGCGGAGACCGGCTCGTCCGCGATGATCAGCCGGGGTGACGGGGCGAGCGCGCGGGCGATGCCGATCCGCTGGCGCTGGCCGCCGGAGAACTCGTGCGGGTAGCGGTCGAGGTGGTCGGCGGACAGGCCGACCTGCTCCAGCAGCTCGGCGGACCGCTCGCGTCGTCCTTCGGCGGTGAGCGCGGTGTGCAGGCGCAGCGGCGTGTCGAGCGTCTGGGCGACGGTGCGGCGAGGGTTGAGCGAGGCGTACGGGTCCTGGAAGACGAGCTGGACCTCGCGGCTGAGCCGCCGCCGCAGGGCCCGGTCGGGGGCGGTGGCGTCGACGCCGTCGTACCGGATCCGGCCGGCGGTGGCGGGCTGGAGGCCGGCCAGCACGCGGGAGGTGGTGGACTTGCCGGAGCCGGACTCCCCGACCAGGCCCAGGGTCTCGCCGGGGGCGATGCGCAGGGTGACGCCCTCCACCGCCCGGATCGGTTCGCCGGGTCGCCCGGGGAACCGTCGCCGGCCGGGGAAGCGGACGGAGAGGTCCTCGGCCTCGACCAGCCACCGGTCCGCCGGCGGAGCCGTCCGGTCCCGGAAGGCGAAGGAGAGTGACGGGTCGTCAACCGTCGGCAGTGGCGTTCCCGGGGCGCTCTCCCGGGTGAGGGCGGCGCCCACCAGGGCCCGGGTGTAAGGGTGTTGCGGCGAGGCCAGCAGCGAGGCCGTGGGCGCGGACTCCACCCGCCTCCCGTCGCGCAGCACCAGCGTCCGGTCGGTCGTTCCGGCGACCACGCCCAGGTCGTGGCTGACCAGCAGGACCGCCGTGCCGTGTTCGCGCTGCAACTCGCCCAGCAGGTCGAGCACCTGCCGCTGGACGCGGGCGTCGAGGGCGGTGGTGGGCTCGTCGGCGATGAGGACGTCGGGTTCGTTCATCAGGGCCATCGCGATCATCACCCGCTGGCGCATGCCCCCGGAGAACTGGTGCGGGTAGTCGCGGACCCGGCCGGCCGGGATGCCGACCCGGTCCAGCATCGCGGCGGCCCGCTGCCGGGCCTCGCCGCGGCCGGCGCCGGGGTGGTGCAGCCGGTACATCTCGGCCAGCTGCGCGCCCACGCCGTGGAACGGGCTGAGCGAGGTGAGCGCGTCCTGGAAGACCAGGGAGACCCGGCCGCCGCGCACCTCGCGCAGTATGGACTCGTCCGCGCCGACGAGCTCCTGCCCGCCCGGCCCCGGCCCCGCCTCCGACGCCCCCGGCCCCGACGCCCCCAGCCCTGACGTCCTCAGTCGGATCGAGCCGGTGACGGTGGTGGTGCGCGGGTCGTGCAGGCCGAGGACGGCGAGTCCGGTCGCGGACTTGCCGGAGCCGGACTCGCCCACCAGGCCGAGGACCTCGCCGCGGGCCAGGTCGAAGGAGAGGCCGCGGACGGCGTGCACGGGTGCGCCGCCGCGCGGGTCGGCGAAGGTGACGGACAGGTCGCGGACGCTGAGCACGGGTGTCATGGTGAGCTCCAGTCGGGGCCGGTGCGGGCGGCAGGGCGGCAGGGCGGCAGGGCGGCCGCCAGGGGGCTGTGGGAGGGCCGCGGGGCCGGGGCCGGGCCGGGGGCCGGGGCGGGTCAGCCGAGGCGGATGCGCGGGTCGAGCCAGGCCACCACCAGGTCGGCCAGTGCCACGAAGAGCACCACGAAGCAGGCGGCCAGCAGTACCGCGCCGACCACCGCCGGCAGGTCCTGCCCCTCGACCGCGTCGGCGGCGAACCGCCCGACGCCGTTCAGCCCGAACACGGTCTCGGTGACCACCGCGCCGCCGAGCAGCGCGCCGGCCTCCAGACCGAGCAGCTGCACCAGCGGTCCGGCTGCGCCGCGCGAGGTGTACTTGAGGTGGGCGCGCAGCCGGCCGAGGCCCTTGCCGCGTGCGGTCCGGACGTACTCCTCGTTCATCGTCTCCAGCAGCTGGGACCGCGAAAGGCGCGCGAACACCGCCGAGTTGACGAATCCGAGGACGAGCCAGGGCAGCAGCATCCCGCCGGCCCAGGCGGCCGGGTCCTTGGCCGGCGGGGTGTAGGAGGGCAGCGGCAGCAGTCCTGTGGTGTAGACCAGTGCCCACTGGGCGACGTAGCCGAGGAAGTAGATCTGCACGCTGGCGCCGATCAGGGTGAAGCCGGAGAGCAGCCGGTCCGTCCGGGACCCGTGGCGCAGCGCCGAGACGAAGCCGGTGCCGAGGCCGAGCAGCACCAGCACGGCGAGTGCGCCGGCGGTCAGCGAGAAGGTGACCGGCAGGTGGTCGACCAGCGCCTCGGTGACGGGCTGGTGCAGCCGGTAGGAGTAGCCGAGGCAGGGCGCATCGCAGTGGATCACCGAGCCGTCCACGTCGTTGACGTCGCGCCCGGCGACCACTCCGGCGAGGTAGTCGGTGTACTGGGTGAGCAGCGGCTGGTCCAGGCCCATGCTCTGGCGGACCGACGCGACCTGGCCGGAGTCGCAGCGCGGGCCGCAGGCGGCGCGGGCCGGGTCGGCTGGGGCGGCGTAGAAGAGGGCGAAGGCGGCGGCGGAGACCGCGACCAGGACGGCGAGGGCCTGGAGGGTCCGCCGCAGGGCGAAGGAGAGCATGGCCGGTCCGAATCGGGGTGCGTCGGGGTGACGGCCCCGCCTGCGGGCAACAGGAGGGGCCGCCAAAGGACTTCGGGGCATCGGGGCCTCGGGTTCGGGGCCCCGGGGGTTGGCCCTCGTGGACCGGGACCTCGGGGTCGGGAAGCCGGGGTCGGGACCTCGTGGGTCAGGACTTCAGGTACAGCCAGGAGAGGCTCACCGACCCGTAGATCGGGTGGACGAACGCGCCGCCGACGTTGGCGCCCCGCAGCTGGTTCATGGTCGGGTAGGCGAAGGGCAGCACCGGCACGTCCTTCATGACGGTCTGCTCCAGCCCGTACAGCTCCTTGGCCTTGGCGCGCGGCTCGCCGATCTGGTTGATCCGGTCGATCTCCTTGTCCACCTCGCCGTTGCGGTAGCGGGCGGCGTTGAGGTCGCTGTTGGCACGGCCGTCGAAGGAGAACGGGACCAGCGTGGACGGGGTCGGCCAGTCGACCGAGGAGGTCTCCTCGAACAGGTCGTACGGGGAGTCGGCGCGGTGCGCCTCGTCCAGCAGCGCCTTGGGGTCGATCGGCTTGGGCACGATGGTGATGCCGGCCTTGGCGAAGCCCTCGACCAGCACCTGGGCCACGCGCTGCCCGACCGGCGTGTTGGCGTACGCGTAGGTGAGCGGGGCGGGCGGCTGCTCGGCCTTGGCGAGGGCGGCCCTGGCCGCCTCCGGGTCACCCTCCGGCTTCGCCGGGTACAGGTCGTACTTCTGCCAGTCGACCAGCGCGGGCGAGCTGAGCGTGGTTGCGAGCTCGCCGACCCGGCTGCCGCCCTGGACCTGGCGGGCCTGCTGGCGGGGGTAGGCGAGGTGGAGCGCCTTGCGGACCTCGACGTCCGGCACCCGCTCGTTGTTGATCACCAGCTGGGTGACGAAGGCGCCCTGCCGGCCGGAGACCACCAGCTCCTTGGCCTTCGGGTCGGTGTCCACGGTCTGGTAGAGCTCGGGGGAGAGCTGCGTGGACACCGTGGTGGCGTCGGCGCCGCCGTCGCGGCCGGAGAGGATCTCCTGGTTGATGTTGAGAGCCTCCTTGCCGAAGGTGAAGACGAACCTCTCCGGGTACTGGCTGCGGATCGGGTCGGTCTCCGCCTTCCAGTGCGGGTTGCGCTCCAGCACCAGCCGGGTGTTCTGGACGTGCTCGGCGATCCGGTAGGGGCCGCTGGCGAACGGCAGCCGGTCGTACTCCGTCCCGGTGTCCTTGTCCCTGCGCACCGGCGAGGAGGAGGACTGCGCGGCCATGTACGGCACGTCGGCCTGCGGCTGCGGGAAGTGGAAGACGATTGTGCGCTCGTCCGGCGTCCCGATCGCGGCGAGGTCGCCGTCCTGCGGGCCGCCGTACTTCTTCCGGGCGTCGTCGTAGCCGGCCTCGCCGGTGAGCCACTGCGGCCAGTACGGCGGGCCGACCTCGTAGCCCTTGCCGAAGCTGCGCTCGATGCCGTACTTGACCTGCTGGGAGGTGATCGGCTGACCGTCCTCCCAGCTCACGCCCTCCTTGAGCCGGTACGTCCAGGTGCGGCCGCCGTCGCTGGAGGTGCCGGTGTCGGTGGCGAGGTCGCCGACCAGCCTGGCCTTGCCGTCCACCACCTGGTACTGGGTCAGCTGGCGGCCCCAGAGCAGCGAGGCGTTGTACGCGGCGCCCGCGTAGACCTTCTGCGGGTCGAGGTGGCGGAAGTCGGTGGTGTTGTAGACGTTCACCGTGCCGCCGGGGCGGGCGCCGGGGACGGCGGGGGCCGGGCCGGCGCTCTCCTTCTCGGTGCCGAGCGCGGCGGTCAGCGGCGAGGCGTCCTTGGCGGCGGTGCCCGGGCCGGGGGTGGAGCCCGCGCCGGCCGAGCAGGAGCTCGCCAGCAGCGCGGTGGCGACGACGGCGAGGGACGGTTTGATCCAGCGCATGGCGAATCTCTCCTTGCCCCGGGGCACGGGGCGGCTAGGTGAAGGGAACACGGGACGGCCAGGTGAGGGGGAAGGAAGGGGAAGAGAGGGGGAGGGCGGGACGGCGAAGGGGTCAGCGGGTGGCGCGCGGGTCCAGCGCGTCCCGGACGGCGTCGCCGAGCAGGTTGAAGGCGAGCACGAACAGCAGCAGTGCCACACCCGGGAAGAACATGTACGTCGGGTCGGCCCGGAAGACCTCGGAGCCGCGGGCGATCATCCGGCCCCAGTCCGGGACGGGCTCGTTGATGCCGACCCCGAGGAACGACAGCACCGCCTCGGTGGCGACGAACGTCGGCACCGCCATCGTGGTGTGCACCAGCAGCTGCGCCCGGACATTCGGCAGGAGTTCGCGGAAAACGATATGGAAACCGCTCGCGCCGAGGGCCCGCGCGGACTGCACGAAATCCCTTTCCCGAAGTGACCGGACGGAGGCGCGCAGGGAAAGCGCGAGCGGAATCCAGCCGAATGCGGAGAACACCAGGACCAGTACCAGGAACTGCATCCACTCGGGTTCCGCACGGCCCGGGTCGACCAGCCGGGACTGGATGACCGGGCTGAGCGCGAGCAGCAGGAGCACCGTCGGAAAGGCCAGCAGGACGTTGGAGAGGAAGCCGAAGAGCCGGTCGGTGATCCCGCCGAGGTGGCCCACCGCGACGCCGGCCAGCACCCCGAGGGTGGTGGTGACGGTTGCGGCGGCGAAGGCGATCAGCAGCGAGGTGCGGATGCCGTAGAGCAGCTGGGTGAGGACGTCCCGGCCGAGCCCGGGCTCCAGGCCGAACCAGAAGTCGCCGGAGATCCCGCCGTTGGGGGCGATCGGCAGTCCGCCGTCGCTGAGCAGGCCGGGCGTGTTCTGGCCGTAGTGCTCGACCGGGTTCCTGCCGTACAGGGCGGCGATCAGTGGCGCGGCGAGCGCGAGCAGGAGGAAGAGCAGGACGACGGCGAGGGCGGCGGTCCCGACCCGGTCGCGGCGGATCCGGCGCAGGAGGCCCTGCGGGGCGGGTGCGGCCGGGCGCGTCGCCCCGGCCGGCTCTGCGGCTGTCTCGACCACTGCCATGAGAGGCGTACTCCCCGAATTCTCCGCCGCCCCGTGGGTGAGGGTGCGCTGGTGTGCATTTCCGGACCTCCCCTCCGGGGGTTTCCCGGTGGGCGGCCGAACGCCATCAGACCGGACATCGACGGACTTCCGCAAATCATTCCGGCCCGAACTCATGCGCAGTGTTTCGGGAAATGTGACGGCTTCATTCCGCCGCAATGCTGCCGTCGCAGAAGAACGGACATAGCAGGGCAAAAGCCGGGGCCCGTCCCGCATTCTGAGATCTCCGCCACACCCCGTCCGGTGTTGGTACGATCCCGGTGAGCCGCGACTGGCGCGCACGGATGGAATCAACCATCGGGAAGCGGCTCCGTGGATCCTCACGTCGAAGTTGCCGAGCGCCTGGGCCGTCCGAACTCGTCACGAGGAGACCGCCTTGGCCCCGCACACGACCGCCAGCGCAACCGCCAACACCGCCTTCCGCAGTGCCCTGGACTCCGTCCGCGAGGTCGAGCCGCGGATCGCCGCCGCCATCGGCCAGGAGATCGAGGACCAGCGCGCCTCGCTCAAGCTGATCGCCAGTGAGAACTACGCCTCCCCGGCCGTCCTGCTCACCATGGGCAACTGGCTCAGCGACAAGTACGCCGAGGGCACCGCCGGCCGCCGTTTCTACGCCGGCTGCCGCAACGTCGACACCGTCGAGACCATCGCCGCCGAGCACGCGCGCGCCCTCTTCGGCGCCGACCACGCCTACGTCCAGCCGCACTCCGGCATCGACGCCAACCTGACCGCCTTCTGGGCCGTCCTCTCCCAGCGGGTCGAGAGCCCGGCGCTCCGGCGCGCCGGTGTCCGCAACGTCAACGACCTCACCGAGCAGGACTGGGCCGAGCTGCGCCACGAGCTCGGCAACCAGCGGATGCTCGGCATGTCCCTGGACACCGGCGGCCACCTCACCCACGGCTTCCGGCCCAACATCTCCGGCAAGATGTTCGAGCAGCGCAGCTACGGCACCGACCCGGCCACCGGCCTGATCGACTACGACGCGCTGCGCGAGACCGCCCGTGAGTTCCGCCCGCTGATCCTGGTGGCCGGCTACTCCGCCTACCCGCGGCTGGTCAACTTCCGCAAGATGCGCGAGATCGCGGACGAGGTCGGCGCGACCCTGATGGTCGACATGGCGCACTTCGCCGGCCTGGTCGCGGGCAAGGTGCTGACCGGCGACTTCGACCCGGTGCCGCACGCCGACATCGTCACCACCACCACCCACAAGTCCCTGCGCGGCCCCCGCGGCGGCATGGTGCTCTGCACCTCCGAGCTGGCCGAGCACGTCGACCGCGGCTGCCCGCTGGTGCTGGGCGGCCCGCTCTCGCACGTGATGGCCGCCAAGGCGGTCGCCTTCGCCGAGGCCCGGCGCCCCGAGTTCCAGGCGTACGCCCGCCAGGTCGTCGACAACGCGCAGGCGCTCGCCGAGGGCCTGCTGCGGCGCGGCGGCACGCTGGTCACCGGCGGCACCGACAACCACCTCGTCCTCGCCGACGTCTCCGGCTACGGCCTGACCGGCCGCCAGGCCGAGGCCGCGCTGCTGGACTCCGGCATCGTCACCAACCGCAACTCCGTCCCGCAGGACCCGAACGGCGCCTGGTACACCTCCGGCGTCCGCCTCGGCACCCCCGCGCTCACCACCCGTGGCCTCGGCACCGCCGAGATGGACGAGGTCGCCGCCCTCATCGACACCGTGCTGCGCGGCACCACGCCCGTCGCCACCTCCGGCGGCGCCCCCTCCAAGGCCCAGTACACCCTGGACGCCGCCCTGAGCGAGGGCGTCGCCAAGCGCGCCGCCGACCTCCTCGCCGGCTTCCCGCTCTACCCGGGCGTGGACCTGGCCTGACGCTCACCGGAGGGGGCCCGGCCGGCCCGGGCCCCTCACCGGTACGGCCGGACTTCCCCGGTGGGGCCCGGCACACCGGAACGGCCGGCCCCACCGGTACGGCCGGGCTTCCTTATGGGGCCCGGTCGGCCGGGTGTCCCCAACCGGCTCAGTACTGCAGCGACTTGTACTGCAGGAACTCCTCCAGGCCGTGCCGGCCCAGCTCGCGGCCGAGGCCGGAGTTCTTGTAACCGCCGAACGGCGCCAGCGGGTTGAAGCGGCCGCCGTTGAGGTCGACCTGGCCGGTGTCGAGCCGGCGGGCGAACGCGGCGGCGGTGGCGGTGTCGGCCGCCCAGACGCCGCCGGCCAGTCCGTACGGGGTGGCGTTGGCGAGTTCGGCGGCGTGGTCCTCGTCGCGGTAGGCGAGGACGGCCAGCACCGGCCCGAAGACCTCCTCCTGGGCCACCGTCATGTCGGCGGTGACGTCGGCGAGCACGGTCGGCAGCACGTAGAAGCCGGTGTCGAGGCCGTCCGGGGCCTCCGCGCCGCCGACGACCAGGCGGGCACCCTCGGCGAGCGCGCCGGTGACGTAGCCGCGGACCCGCTCCCGTTGGCGGGCGTTGACCAGCGGCCCGACCCGGGTCCGCGGGTCCGCCGGATCACCCGGGAGGTACTTGGCGGCGGCCTTCGCGGCGAGCGCCACCGCCTCCTCGCACTGGTCCTCGTGCACCAGCAGCCTGGTCCAGGCGCTGCACGTCTGGCCGGAGTTGGCGAAGACGTTGGCCACGTTGACGGCGACCGCCCGGGCCAGGTCGGCACCGGGCAGCACCACGTTGGCGGACTTGCCGCCCAGCTCCAGCGCCACCCGCTTGATCCCGCGCCCGGCCGTCTCCGCGACCGTGCGCCCGACGGCGGTGGAGCCGGTGAACGAGACCACGTCCACCTCCGGGTGGGCGGCCAGCGCCGCGCCCGCCACCGGACCGGCGCCGGTCACCAGGTTGAACACCCCGGCCGGGAAGCCCGCCTCGTGGACCAGCCGGGCGAACAGCCGCGCCACCAGCGGGGTGTCCTCGGCCGGCTTGAGGACGACCGGGCAGCCGGCGGCCAGCGCCGGCACCACCTTGGCCACGATCTGGTGCAGCGGGTAGTTCCACGGCGTGATCGCCGCGACCACCCCGGCCGGCTCGGCGAGCACCACCGAGTTCCCGATCCGCTCCTCGAACGGGTGGTCGGCGAGCAGCGGCAGGTAGGAGGTGGCGACCGCCAGCGGCAGGCCCGCGTGCACGGCGGTGGCGAAGCCGACCGGCGCGCCGAGTTCGGCGACCACCGTGGCGGCGATCTCCTCCTGGGCCCCGGCCAGGCCGTCCCGGAGCCGGGTGAGCAGCGACAGCCGAACCTCGCGGGTGGTGGCGCCCCAGGCCCGGGCGGCCCTCCGGGCGGCGGCCACCGCCGCGTCGACGTCCGCCGCGCCGCCGGCCGGGACGGTGGCGAGCACCTGCTCGGTGGCCGGGTTCAGCACCGGGATCGACCCGCTGTCCAGGGCGGGCCGCCAAGCGCCGTCGATGTACTGGTCACCGTGCTCCGCGTACGGGACGTCGTACGTCGCGTCCTGCTGCACCGTTGGTCCTCTCGTCCGAACGGCCGATCGTCCGATCGGCCCAATGACCGGGTCATGAGCAACGCTCGTCGGAAGGCCAGTCAAGGCCGCCGGGACCACCCGGCGCAAGGGCCGGAACCGGGCGGGGAGCCCCGCTGTCGAACCGGGTGCTCGGGCGCTCCCGGTGGCGCCCTCCGCCGGGCGGGCGCGCCGGATTCCCGTACGGTCCCCGGTCCTGACCGCCGCACAGGCCGGTCGTCGCCGCGCCGCTCCGGGCACCGCGTCTCCGCTTGCGGCCCGCACGGGGCCTGCGAATTTTTCGGTGCAAGGCCTCCTCAACTCCGCCCGGCGGGAGGTAGATTGCAGCGCAATCGGGCGCGCGGGACCACCGTTGGCAACGAGACCGAGCGGGTTCTCGCCGTGCCGGGCCGACGGCTGCTCCGGATGATGGGAGGGAGGCCTCCGCCTCCCCCCAGCGTTTCCGTGCCCGGGGAACGTTTCCCCATGGTCGTCCGTAGCGTGTAAGGAGCAACCTCGTGAGCGACGCCACGTTGAGCGCCGAGCAGCACCGGCCCGCCGAGCCTGCTGTGCTCGATGACGTCCCCGGCTGGTTCTGGGACCACGACCGCCACCTCTTCGAGTGGTTCCTCGCCCGCCAGGAGAAGGCGGGGGTCACCGGGGACCTGATGGAGATGGGCGCCTACCTGGGGCGCAGCGCGATCGTGATCGGCGGCCACCTGCAGCCCGCCGAGACGTTCACGGTCTGCGACCTGTTCGACTCGGACGCTCCCGACGACGAGAACGCCGCCGAGATGGACATGTCCTACCGCAAGACGCTGACCCGGTCCGCGTTCGAGTCCAACTACCTCTCCTTCCACAAGTCGCTGCCGGAGATCATCCAGGCGCCCACCTCCACGCTGGCCGGCGGCCGAGTCCCGGCGGGCGCCTTCCGCTTCATCCACATAGACGCCTCGCACCTGTACGAGCACGTGGTGGGCGACCTCCAGGTGGCCCGGGTGGCGCTTGCGCCGGAGGGCGTCGTGGTGATGGACGACTACCGCTCCGCCCACACCCCCGGTGTCGCAGCCGCCACCTGGGAGGCGGTGTTCAACCACGGCCTCAAGCCGATCGTGCTCACCGAGTGCAAGTTCTACGGCACCTGGGGCGACCCCGAGCCCGCCCAGCGCGACCTGCTGGACCGGGTGGGACTGGCCGAGGGCTGCCACCTCTCCACGGAGAGCCTGAACGGGCAGCAGGTGCTGCGGCTCGGCGGCGGCTCCGAGGGCATCGCGCCGTTCCGTCCCTCGCGGCACTACGACCGGCTCGCCGCCGAGGCCGGCCGCCGCGAGGCCGAGGAGGCGCGCCACGAGGCGCTGCGCGCCCGGGAGGAGGCCGCCGGCGACCTGGCCGTCCGCCGGGCCCGCGCCGCCGAGCGCCGCCGCCCGACCAACGTGGCCAAGCGCGTCGCGGGGGACCTCCTCCCGCCCGTGGTCACCTCCGCCATCCGCCGCGCCCGCCGGGGCTGACACCCACCCCGCACGTATCCGCACCGAAAGCCGCGCAGCCTCCTGGGCCGCGCGGCTTTCGGCGTTCCGGGACGTCCCTCCGGCACGTCCCGGGCGCCGTGCTCAGTCCCGCGTCGGCAGGCCCGCCTCCGCGCCGAGCACTCCGAGCACGCGCCGCAGCGCCTCCCGCTCGGGCCCGTCCAGCGAGGCGGTGAGCTCGGCGTCCAGCCGGTGCGCGAGCGCCGTGCAGTCGGCGAGCAGGGCCCGCCCGGCGTCCGTGAGCGCGAGCACCTGCCGCCGCCGGTCCGCCGGGTCCCGGACGCGGTCGAGTGCACCGATCCGCTCCAGGTGGTCGGCCAGCGAGACCACCAGGCTGGGCGCCACCGCCATGGTCCGCGCCAGCTCCAGCTGGGACGGCGGCGCGCCGGACTCCAGCGCAACCATCAGGCCGACGTGCTTGGGCTTGAGCCCGAGCACGGCCAGCGCCTCGGTGAACCGCGCCGTGACGACGCTGCCGAGCGTGCCGAGCCGGAAGACGACGGAGGCCGTCAGCGGAGAGGGGTTGACATCGTTCACGCATGGAACGCTAGCATGCAGAAACCATTCACGACTCGAACGATTCGAGGTCAGATTCGATGTTGCGTCGCTCCGCCCCCTCCTCCACCTCGGCCACCGGCCGGGGCATGCGCGCCCTGGTGATCGCCAATGCGGCCGGCGCCGCGCTCTCCATGGCCTCCAGCGTCATCGGCCTGGTCTCCCCGGAGCTGGCCCTGCCCGGCTCTGCCGGTCCGGCGGGCCCGCTCGCCGAGCTCTACGCCCAGGGCTACGCGGCCCGTGCCCTTCCGCTCGGCGCCGCCGTGCTGCACCAGCTGCTGATCAGCCGGACGGGGCGCGGCCTCGGCCCGCTGCTCCTGGTCTCGGGCGTGGTCCAGGTGGCCGACGCGGCCATCGGCGTCTCCGTCCACAACCCCGGCATGGCCGCGGGCGGCACCCTGCTCGCCCTGCTGCACCTCGGCCTCGCCGCCCGCCTCGCCCGCCCGGGCCGCACCCTGGCAGCCACACCCCAGCCCGGTCCGGCCTGAGCGCGCCACCGTCGCGCCCGGAACGGCCTGGCCGACCCCGCCCCGCCCGCAACCGGTGGGCGAACGCGACGGTGGGACGAAGTGCCGGCGCGACGAAGTGCCGGCCGAGTGGTCGCGTCCCGCACCACACTTTGCAAAGTGGTGCGGGTGTTTTTGGGCCCGCGCCGCCGCCGTGCCTGCTGACAGCGGTGCTGGCCGAACGGCCTTGGTCGAGCACTTTGCAAAGTGCGTGTCGGTGCTCCCGGACCCGCGTGGATTCGGCGTGCTGCCTGGGGAGGAGCCGGCGGAACGGGCTCGGCCGAGCACTTTGCAAAGTGTGGTGCGGCGTTCTCGGGCGCGCGAGGCCGCCGTGCCTGTCGACAGCGATGCCGGCCGAAGTGCCTTCGCCGAGCACTTTGCAAAGTGTGCGTCGGCGCCCACGGATCCGCGTGGATTCGGCGTGCTGCTTGGGGAGGAGCCGGCCGAACGGGCTCGGCCGAGCACTTTGCAAAGTGTGGTGCGGGCGATCCCCGGCCCGCGCCCCCCCCCGCCCCCGCCCCGCCCCCGCCCCGCCGCCCCACCATCGTGCCGCCGCGCCGACAGGGTGCTGGAACGACGAAGTGCCGGCCGGGCGAACCCGGCCGGCACTGTGCACGGTGGACGTCGGCAGCCTCAGACCCGCGAGGGCTCGCCGCCCTGCTGGGGGACGGTGGTCGCCTCGTCGGCCGCGGCGTCGGCGGCCAGCTCGTGCTTGACGGCGGCGAGGGACGGGTTGGCCCAGGCGCTGGCGACGCCCCAGTGGTAGAAGGCCAGGCCGATCGCGGCGACGACCAGCAGGTCCCAGCCCTCCGGCAGGTAGCCCTGGCCGCCGAAGTCGGTGGATCCGGCCCAGGACACGGCGGCCATCACGAAGAGGTAGGCGATCATCCAGGCGCCGGCCCGCAGGTGCGGCTTGAGCTCGGCCCACGGCTTGCGCAGCTCGTACCAGGCCCAGATCGGCAGGCCGGCGGCCATCAGCAGGATGACCTTGCCGGTCAGCGGCCAGCGGGCCCAGTAGAGCACCAGGGAACCGAAGACCATGGCGACGGGGGCGATCACCGGCATCGCGCGCAGCCGGACGGGGCGCGGCAGCTCGGGGGCCAGGCGGCGCAGCGCCATCACGGCGACGGGGCCGGTGATGTACGAGATCACGGTGGCGACCGAGACGATCTCGGCGAGCGAGCCCCAGCCGCGGAAGACGGCGAGGAAGAGGAAGGCGATCAGCAGGTTGAGCAGCAGCGCGGGGCGCGGGATGCCGGTCTTGGGGTCCACCCGGCCGAAGAGCTTCGGCAGGTGGCCGTTCTCCTGCACGCCGTGGATCATGCGCGAGGTCGTGGCGGCGTAGATCATGCCGGTGCCGCTGGGGGAGACGAAGGCGTCCGCGTAGAGCAGCAGGGCCAGCCAGTTCATTCCCCAGGCGATCGACAGGTCGGCCAGCGGGGAGGTGTAGCCGAGGCCGCTCCAGCCGCCCGACAGGTCGGCGGTCGGGACGGCGCCGAGGAAGGCGACCTGCAGCGCGACGTAGATCACCAGGGCGATCAGGATCGAGCTGATGACCGCCTTGGGCAGCGACTTACCGGGGTTGCGCGCCTCGCCGGCCAGGTTGAGCGGGGACTGGAACCCGTTGAACGCCCAGACGATGCCGGAGACGGCGACGGCGGTGAACACCGCGCTCCAGCCGTTCGGGGCGAAGCCGCCGTGGTCGGTGAAGTGGGCGGTGTCGAAGTGCGCCAGCAGCAGGGCGCCTGCGGTCAGCGTCGGGACGACGACCTTGAAGACGGTGATCGCGGTGTTGGTCTTGGCGAACAGCGTGATCGCGAACCAGTTCAGCGCGAAGTACCCGACCAGCAGCACGCTGGCCAGTGCGACCCCGCTGAGGGTCAGCTCCTGCCCGTCGTACAGGCCCTTCGCCCAGCCGAAGTGCCAGGAGCTCATGTACTGCACCGAGGCGGTCGCCTCGCCCGGGATCACCGAGACGATCGCGATCCAGTTGGCCCAGGCGGCGAGGTAGCCCGCCAGCGAGCCGTGCGAGTACTGCCCGTACCGCACCATCCCGCCGGCCTTGGGGAACATCGAGCCCAGCTCGCTGTAGGTCAGCGCGATGGTGAGTGCCACGGCCGCGCCGATCACCCAGGCGACAATGGACGCCGGGCCGGCGAGCCGGGCCGCCCGCTCCGCGCCGAACAGCCACCCCGACCCGATGATCGAGCCCAGCCCGACGGCCGTCAGGCTGATGGTGCCGAGCGAGCGGCGGTAGTGCTGATGGGATGCCGTCGTCGGCTCAGGCGCGCTCAACGTATCGGTCCTCTGTCTCGTCGGGGTCTCGTCGGGCTTCTCGTCCGGCTCCGGACCTCTTGTCCGGCTCCGGACCTCTTGTCCGGGTCCGGGACCCTGGCACGGGGCCCGGACAAACGCACAGCAGACTATGGTGCGAAATCGGACTAAAGCCTCAGATAAAGCTCAGATCGTTCGATCGTTGCCATCTCGTGTCCGACTATCGGACCCACATGTCCGCAGGTCAGCGGGCATGCCGAGCTCCGAGGGGGCGTGCGCGAAAAGCTTCCCCGAGCTGGCGCGGAAGCCCCGGGGCAAGCGCGGAAAGTATCCGGGCGTACGCGCAGAACTCCCGGGCGTGCGTCGCCGAGGCCGTCGGCGGGAAAACGAGAAATTCCCCGCGGGATCTCTTTCGAGTTCCCGCGGGGAATCGCTGGTGTCCGAGGGGGGACTTGAACCCCCACGCCCGATAAAGGGCACTAGCACCTCAAGCTAGCGCGTCTGCCATTCCGCCACCCGGACAGGGTGTGTGCTTCGGGGGTTTTTCTCTCGCCCCCTCGGCGACAGAGAGAACATTACCAGGGTTCTGGAGTGCTTCTCACCTGCGTTTCCCCGGTGGGGATCGCCCGGGTGGCAGGGATGGTTCGCGAGGGTGAGCGAAGCGGTGCTTCAGGGGGCGAGAAGCGGTCGAGTTGCAACCGGTTCGCGGTCGGAATCGGCCGGGAGTGATCCGACACGGCCAAGTTGTCGACGCTGCCACGGTCCCGGGGGCGGCTCTCCTAGCCTCTGTGGACCGAGGGCGCCATGAGCGGAACGCCTGATTCCCGGGGTCGCGGACGAAGGGCGGCTGGACGTGGAGCTGGAGCAGATCAGCGGGGCGGCGGAGGCCGGACCGAGACGGGTGGCGGCCGGGCCGGCCGAGGGGGTGTGGCGGTTCGCGGTGCCGGCGGCGGAGGCCTCGGTGCCCCGGACCAGGCACGCGGTCCGGGACCGGCTGCTGGCCCAGGGCATGGCCGGGGTGCGTTACCAGGAGCTGGTGGACGACGTCCTGCTGATCGTCTCCGAGCTGGTGAGCAACGCCGTGACGCACGCCGCCGAGCTCTCGCCGGAGGTGACCACCGAACTGGCGGTCCGCGGCGGCTGGGTGCGGGTGTCGGTCGAGGACGGTGACCCGTACCGGCCGAAGGCGTTGGAGACGGACACCGGGCGGACCGGCGGGCGCGGGCTGCTGCTGGTGAAGAGCGTGACGCTGCAGGCAGGCGGAGTCTGTGACGTGGAGCGGACGGGGGAGGGCGGCAAGGTCATCTGGGCCTCGCTGCCCATCCCCCGGAAGGACGCGCAGTAGCGCCGGTCGGACACCCGGATCGGCCACCGGCCCCAACAGGCCACCGGTCCGACCGTCTACCGTCCCGACCGTCTACCGTCCCGACCAGCCACTGGTTCGACCGGACATCGGTCCGACAGGGCGGCCGTCCCGACCGGCCACCGGCCACCGCTCCCGACCGCTCCTGGCCGGACCGCTCCCGACCGGGCTACCAGTCCCGGCCGGCGATCTCGCGGATGCCGGGCAGCGCCGCCTCGAAGACCGTCTGGAACCACACCGAGAACGGCCGCTCCGCCTGGAGCTCCCGCAGCTCCTGCGCGGTGACGAAGGCGACGTCGTCCACCTCCTCCGGGTTCGGCTCGGCCGGCGCGGTGACCAGGCCGACGAACAGGTGGTTCCACTCCCGCTCGATCAGGCCGGAGGCCTCGTCCGGCAGGTCGTACCGGACGGTGCCGGCCTCGCAGAGCAGTGCCGGTGCGACGCCCAGCTCCTCCGCGGTGCGCCGGGCGGCGGCGACGAACGGGGGCTCGTCGGGGTACGGGTGGCCGCAGCAGGTGTTCGACCAGACGCCGGGGGAGTGGTACTTGCCCAGGGCGCGGCGCTGCAGCAGCAGCCGGCCCTGCCGGTCGAAGAGGAACACGGAGAACGCCCGGTGCAGCCGGCCCGGCTGCTGGTGGGCCCAGAGCTTCTCGGCGGTGCCGATCGTGACGCCCTCGTCGTCGACGAGCTCCAGCAGGATCCCGGTCCCCGCGGACGCCCCGGCCGGGGCCCCGGGGGTGGACGTCGCGTCGGCCGTCACGTCGGTCTCCACGTCGAGACCGGTGTCGATCTCGGAGGTGAAGTGCGTCGGGTTGGTCGGCAGACTCTGGGGCATGAGGCCTCTTTCGGGGGCAATGGGAGCACCGGTGGCGTCGGGCCCCAGTCTGCCGTACGGGTGGCGGTCCGCAGGGGTCCCACGCACAACCGGGCGGATCATGACCGTTCCCCGCCCATTCCTGGTGTCGGAATGGGCGCCGGAATGGCAGACCCGTTCGGGATTCGTTCGCCGGGTGTTCGAATCGGCGGTGTACGGACGGAGAACCGACACCTCGGCGGCACCGGTTCTCCACGAGCGCCGCGCCCGCGGCCGTCGCGGGCCCGCCGGCAGCCCCCGGCCGCGTTCGGGCCGGTCGCCGCGGTCGCCTACCATCACATACGACACGGTGCCCGCATCCTCACCGGCATCGGCGTGCCACCCCGGACGGCTGGCGGCAGCGCACAGTCCCGCGGACCGGCACGCCCGGACCAGCACAGCACGACGGATCAGGAGACCCCCGCATGATCGGCCTCGTTCTGGCAGCCGGCGCCGGCCGCCGGCTGCGCCCGTACACCGACACCCTGCCGAAGGCGCTGGTGCCGGTCGACGGGGAGCGGACCGTCCTGGACCTCACCCTCGGCAACTTCGCCGAGGTCGGCCTGCGCGAGGCGGCGATCGTCGTCGGCTACCGCAAGGAGGCGGTGTACGACCGCAAGGCGGCGCTGGAGCAGAAGTACGGCGTCAAGCTCACCCTGGTCGAGAACGACAAGGCCGAGGAGTGGAACAACGCCTACTCCCTCTGGTGCGCCCGCGAGCTCTTCACGGAGGGCCTGCTGCTCGCCAACGGCGACACGGTGCACCCGGCCTCCGTCCAGCGCACCATGCTGGAGGGCAACGCCCGGCTGGCCGCCGAGGGCCGCGAGCCCGGCATCCTGCTCGCCCTCGACACGGTGAAGAAGCTCGCCGACGAGGAGATGAAGGTCGTCGTCGACCCGGCCACGGGCATGCGCCGCATCACCAAGCTGATGGACCCGGCCGAGGCGACCGGCGAGTACATCGGCGTCACCGTGATCAACCCGGCCGCCGCCGCCGACCTCACCGACGCGCTGCGCACCACCTACGAGCGCGACCCGCAGCTGTACTACGAGGACGGCTACCAGGAGATGGTCGACCGCGGCCTGCGGATCGACGTGCAGCCGATCGGCGAGGTCTCCTGGGTCGAGGTCGACAACCACGAGGACCTGGCAAAGGCGCGGGAGATCGCGTGCCAGTACTGACCCGGCTGGTGCCGTCGCCGGTCTTCGTCGAGATCCGCTCCGGGGCACTGGACTCGCTCGGCGGCATCCTCGCCGACCAGCGGCTGTCCGCCTCGGGCCGGATCGCGGTGGCGATCAGCAACGGCTCGGGCGCGGTGTTGCGGGAGCGGCTGGAGCCGGCCCTGCCCGGCGCCGACTGGTACAACGTGGACGACGGCAGCCTGGACAGCGCGGTCAGGCTGGCCGAGGCGATGCGCGGCGGGCACTACGACGCGATCGTCGGCCTCGGCGGTGGCAAGATCATCGACGCCGCCAAGTACGCCGCCGCCCGGGTCGGCCTGCCGCTGGTCGCGGTCGCCACCAACCTCGCCCACGACGGCATCTGCTCGCCCGTCTCGACCCTCGACAACGACGCCGGCCGGGGCTCCTACGGGGTGCCCGGCCCGATCGGCATCGTGGTTGACCTGGACGTGATCCGGCAGGCCCCGCCGCGCTTCGTGGCGGCCGGCATCGGCGACGTCGTCTCCAACATCTCGGCCTGCGCCGACTGGGAGCTGTCGCACGCCGAGACCGGCGAGCCGGTGGACGGACTGGCCGTGGCGATGGCCCGCTCGGCGGGCGAGAACCTGCTGCGCCACCCAGGAAACCTTCAGGATCAGGACCTCCTCACGGCACTCGCGGAAGCCCTGGTACTGTCCGGCATCGCGATGAACATCGCGGGCAGCACCCGACCCTCCTCGGGTGCCTGCCACGAGATCTCGCATGCCCTCGACGTGCTGTATCCGAAGCGGTCCGCCCAGCACGGCGAACAGGTCGGCCTCGGGGCGGCCTTCGCCAGCTTCCTGCGGGGCGAACACGAGCTGACCGGTCTGATCGTGGAGCGCCTGGCGCGCCACGGACTGCCGGTGACCGCGGCTCAGATCGGCTTCACCGAGGCGGAGTTCACCGAGGCGGTGCACTACGCTCCGAACACCCGTCCGGGCCGCTTCACCATCCTTGAACACCTCGACCTCTCCCCTTCCGCAATCAGGGACGCGTACGCCGACTATGTCCAAGCCGTCAACAGCTGAGCCCTCCACGAAGGGCTCCTCCCCGGCCCCGGTGGACCTGACCCGCCGCCCCTCCATCGAGGAGCTGCGCGCGGTGATCCACCCGGAGGGCATGCTCCAGCGCCGCAGCGCCGAGCACTGGGCCGGCCGCCTCTACATGCGGAAGATCTCGCTGCGGATCACCCGCGTGCTCTCCACCGTCACGGCGATCACGCCCAACGGCCTGACCTACCTGATGATGTTCACCGGCATCCTGGCCGGTGCCGCGCTGGTCGTCCCCGGTCTGGCCGGTGCGGTCCTCGGCGCCCTGCTCATCCAGGTCTACCTGCTGCTGGACTGCGTCGACGGCGAGGTGGCGCGCTGGCGCCGGCAGACCTCGCTCACCGGCGTCTACCTGGACCGGGTCGGCCACTACATGTCCGAGGCGGCGCTGCTGACCGGTCTCGGCCTGCGCGCCACCGACCTGCTGCACCGCGAGGGCGGCGGCTCCCACTGGGAGTGGGCCTTCCTCGGCACGCTGGCCGCGCTCGGCGCCATCCTGATCAAGTCCGAGACCGACCTGGTCGACGTGGCCCGTGCCCGCAGCGGGATGACGGCGGTCGAGGACAGCGCCTCGGTGCCGCGCTCGGCCGGCGTGGCCAAGGCCCGCCGGGCGGCGTCGCTGCTCAAGTTCCACCGGCTGGTCGGCGCGGTCGAGGCCTCGCTGTTCATCCTCGCCGCGGGCGTCGCGGACACGGTGCACGGCGGGCTCTTCTTCACCCGGATCGCGGTGGTCGTCCTGGCCGCGATCGCCATGCTGCAGACCGTGCTGCACCTGCTGAGCATCGTCCTGTCCAGCAGGCTCCGGTGAGCGCCGTGACGGAGCCCACCCGGGCGGGCGCCTCCGACACCTTCCGGCTGGGCGCGGTCATCATCACCATGGGCAACCGCCCGGACGAGCTGAACGCCCTGATCGAGTCCGTCCGCGCCCAGGAGGGCCCCGCGGTGGAGCTGGCCGTGGTCGCCAACGGCGCCCCGCTGCCGGCGCTCCCGGCGGACGTGCGGGCCGTCGAGCTGCCGGAGAACCTCGGCATCCCGGGCGGCCGCAACGTCGGCATCGAGCTGTTCGGCAAGGACGGCCGGGACGTCGACGCCGTCCTCTTCCTGGACGACGACGGCCGGCTGCCCGGCACCGACTCCGCCCGGCTGCTGCGCGAGGCGTTCACCGGCGACCCGGAGCTCGGCATCGTCAGCTTCCGGATCGCCGACCCGGACACCGGCGTCACCCAGCGCCGGCACGTCCCCCGGCTGCGCGCCAGCGACCCGCTGCGCTCCTCCCGGGTGACCACCTTCCTGGGCGGTGCCAGCGCCGTGCGATGCGCGGTGTTCGAGCAGGCCGGCCAGCTGCCCGCCGAGTTCTTCTACGCGCACGAGGAGACCGACCTCGCCTGGCGCGCGCTGGACGCCGGCTGGGCCATCGACTACCGGGCGGACGTGGTCCTGCACCACCCGACCACCTCGCCCGCCCGGCACGCCTCGTACTTCCACAACGTGGCCCGCAACAGGGTTTGGCTCGCCCGACGGAACCTTCCGGCCCTGTTCGTGCCTCTCTACCTGGGAACCTGGTTCCTGCTCACCCTGGCCCGCCGCCCCTCCGCGGAGGCGCTCAAGGCCTGGTGGGGCGGGTTCCGGGCGGGCTGGCGCGAACCCTGCGGTACGCGGCGGCCCATGCGATGGCGTACCGTTTGGCGACTGACCAGGCTGGGCCGGCCACCGGTCATCTGACCTGTCCGATGACCACACGGCCGGCCGACCGCACGGTTGCACGGCCGTGCGGTCGGCCGATCGCTGCGGCCGGTGGCCACACACCGGCCGGATTCCCCCCGTGATCCCAGTGGATCCCCCTCGGCGCAAGGCCGGCGGACCCCCGCCGACCGGCCCGCCCCGACCCGATCCCGCGCGAAGGACGAATGTGTCGACAGTGAGTGAACCCGTCAGCCTCTCAGCCCCGAGGGGGGCAGACGCGGGCCTGACCCCCAAGCAGCTTGCGGACAAGTACGGTCTGGCAGTGAGCGGCAGACGGCCGGGGCTCATCGCCTACACCAAGCAGCTCTGGGCCCGGCGGCACTTCATCTGGGCTTTCGCCACCGCCCGCCTGGTGGCCCAGTACACCGACGCCAAGCTCGGCCAGCTCTGGCAGGTGGTGACCCCGCTGCTCAACTGCGCGGTGTTCTACCTGGTCTTCGGTGTGATCCTGAAGAGCAAGGACGGCTTCCCGGCCGGGACCTACACCGCCTGGCTCTGCATCGGCGTCTTCGTCTTCCAGTTCACCCAGAACGCGGTCCAGTCCGGCACCCGGGCGATCTCCGACAACCTCGGCCTGATCCGCGCGCTGCACTTCCCGCGGGCCTCGCTGCCGATCGCCTTCACCGTGATCCAGCTCCAGCAGCTGATGATCTCGATGGTGGTGCTGGTCGGTGTGGTGCTGGCCAGCGGGATCTCCCCGGGCCGGACCTGGCTGGCGGTGCTCCCGGCGCTGCTCCTGCAGTCGATGTTCAACACCGGCGTGGCCCTGGTCATGGCGCGGATCGGTGCCAAGACCAGCGACATCTCGCAGCTCATCCCGTTCGCGATGCGGGCCTGGATGTTCCTGTCCGGCGTGATGTTCAGCATCCAGGACAAGATCAACGGCTGGCCGCCGGTCTGGCAGAAGGTGATGCAGCTCAACCCGGCGTCGGTCTACATGGACCTGGTCCGGCACGCCTTCGCGCCCGTCATCTACAACAAGCACATCCCCCAGCACCAGGTGCTCCCGCCGCACCAGTGGCTCTACGGCATCGGCTGGGCCATCGCGATGTTCGTGATCGGATACGTCTTCTTCTGGAAGGCCGAGGAGGAGTACGGCCGTGGCTGACACCGACCTGCGAAAGGGCCGGTCCGTGCAGGACACCGACGTGGCCCGCGAACCCACCGTCGTCGTCGACGACGTGCACATCGTCTACCGGGTGCACGGCGCCGGCTCCGGCAAGGGCAGCGCCACCTCCGCGGTGAGCCGCATCCTCAGCCGCAAGCGCGGCGCCGGCGTGCGCGAGGTGCACGCGGTCCGGGGCATCAGCTTCACCGCCTACAAGGGCGAGGCGATCGGCCTGATCGGCTCCAACGGCTCGGGCAAGTCGACCATGCTCGCGGCCATCGCCGGTCTGCTGCCGACCGAGAAGGGCGGCATCTACACCAACGGCCAGCCCTCGCTGCTGGGCGTCAACGCGGCCCTGATGAACGAGCTCACCGGTGAGCGCAACGTCATCCTCGGCTGCCTGGCGATGGGCATGACGCCCGCCCAGGTGAAGGCGCGCTACCAGGAGATCGTCGACTTCTCCGGCATCAACGACAAGGGCGACTTCATCTCCCTGCCGATGCGCACCTACTCCTCCGGCATGGGCGCCCGCCTGCGGTTCTCCATCGCGGCGGCGAAGACCCACGACGTGCTGCTGATCGACGAGGCGCTGGCCACCGGCGACCAGGCGTTCCAGCAGCGCAGCAAGAAGCGGATCGACGAGCTGCGCGGGTCCGCCGGTACGGTCTTCCTGGTCAGCCACGACAACAACTCGATCCGCGAGGTCTGCGAGCGGACCATCTGGATCGAGGCCGGCGAGCTGGTGATGGACGGTCCGACCGACGAGGTCGTGGGCCGCTACGAGCGCGGCGAGCGGCCGTAACGGCTTCCCGTCCGCGACGGAGGGCCGGTGGTCCGGGGCAGCCCGGCCGCCGGCCCTCCGTCGTGCCCGGCCCGGTCCTCCCGGCCCTCGCCCCTCCCCGGCCCGCGCCGCGGGCTCCGTGCCGTCTCCCCGGCCCTCCGGAGGCCGGGACCCGGCCTCCCCGGCCCGCGCCCCCGTGATGCCCCCGTCATGCCCCGCGAACGGCCCGCAGGCTGCCGGAGCGCCCCCTTCGTGCGCCCCTGCGCACCCCCGGGGCGCCCCGGGTGGCCCGCCGCCGGGCGGGTGAGCGCCCCGCGCGCCGGGTGGGGCGCTCTTTCCCGGCGCGGCCGGTGGTGCAAGGCTGTAAGTCGCGGGGGTGGTGTGCCGGACGGGACTCCCGGTATCGGACGCGTGTCCGACTCGGGCCGGTCGTACCGAGCGGTGTAGAACGGGGGAGTGACATCAGTGTCGGCTTCGGCCCAGCCCAGTAGTGAGCCAGTGGACCGTTCAGCGGGGGTGACCCTGGACAAGGCGAGCGCGGAGAACTTCCCGGTCGCCCCCTTCTTCCTGCCCGCGGCCTGGCGCGGCGACCTGATGGCCGTCTACGGCTTCGCCCGCCTGGTGGACGACGTCGGCGACGGCGACCTGGCCGACCCGGCCGCCGCCGCCCGCCTGCTCGGGATCGACGAGCGGCCCCCCGGCACCCCCGGGGACGACCCCGCGGTCACTCATTCGGCCCAGCCCGGCCCGCCGGGTCCGGCCGAGACGGCCTTCCGCCTCGCACTGCTCGACGGGCTGGAACAGGACCTCGACCGGGTGTTCGAGGCCGCCCTCCACCCCGGCACCGCCGAGGCCCCCAGACACCCCCTGATGCGCCCCCTCGTCCCGCTGGTGGACCGGCACGGGCTGACCCCGGAGCCGTTCCGCCGGCTGATCGAGGCCAACCGGGTGGACCAGACCACCGCCCGCTACGCCACCTACCAGGACCTGCTCGACTACTGCACGCTCTCCGCCGACCCGGTGGGCCGCCTGGTGCTGTCCATCGCGGGCGTCTCCACCCCGGAACGGATCGAACTCTCCGACGCCGTCTGCACCGCCCTCCAGGTGGTCGAGCACCTCCAGGACGTCGCCGAGGACCTCGCCTGCGGCCGGATCTACCTCCCGGCCGAGGACCTGGCCCGGTTCGGCGTCACCGAGGACGACCTCGCCGCCCCGAGCGCCGACGGCGCCGTCCGGGAGCTGATCGCCTTCGAGGCCGCCCGGGCCCGCACCCTGCTCGACCGCGGCGCGCCATTGGTAGGTACGGTTCGGGGGAGGCTCCGACTGCTCCTGGCGGGATTCACCGCCGGCGGGTACGCGGCCCTGGCAGCCATCGAGGACGCCGGGTACGACGTGCTCGCCCAGCAGGCGAAGCCGGACAAGCGCCGCCTCGCAGCGAAGGCGGCGGCAATCTTCGCGAAGGGAAGGTGAACGCCCGAGTGGCGGCATCACCACTGGCGTCGGCACAGGTCATGGCGGCGTACCGGTACTGCGAGGCGGTCACCGGACTGCAGGCCCGCAACTTCAGCTACGGCATCCGCCTGCTGCCGGAGCCGAAGCGGCTGGCCATGTCCGCCCTGTACGCCCTGGCCCGCCGGGTCGACGACATCGGCGACGGGGACCTCCCCGACGACCGCAAGGCCGAGGCGCTGCTGCGCACCCGCGAGCTGCTGGACGAGGTCCGCGGCGGACGGGTCGCCGAGGACGACACCGACCCGATCAAGGTCGCCCTGGCGGACGCCGCCCGGCGCTTCCCGATCCCGCTCGGCGGCTTCGACGAGCTGATCGACGGCGTCGAGATGGACCTCAAGGGCGCCGAGTACCAGACGTACGAGGAGCTCCAGGTCTACTGCCGCTGCGTCGCGGGCGCGATCGGCCGGCTCTCGCTCGGCGTGTACGGCTGCGACGACCCGGAGCGCGGCGCGCAGTACGCCGACACCCTGGGCCTGGCCCTCCAGCTCACCAACATCCTGCGCGACCTGCGCGAGGACGCCCTGAACGGCCGGACGTACCTGCCCGCCGAGGACCTCGTCCGGTTCGGCTGCGAGCAGGGCTTCGCGCTGCCCAAACCGCCGGTCGGCGCGGACTTCACCGGTCTGGTGGCGTTCGAGGCCGCGCGGGCCCAGGCGGCCTTCGAGGAGGGCCTGCGGCTGTTGCCGATGCTGGACCGCCGCAGCCGGGCGTGCACCGCGGCGATGGCCGGCATCTACCACCGGCTGCTCGGCCGGATCGCCGCCGACCCGGAGTCGGTCCTGCGCGGCCGGGTCTCACTGCCGGGCTGGGAGAAGGCGTACGTCGCCCTTTCCGGGCTCGCCGGGGGGCGTTCTTGATTCTCACGACAGTTCTGTCACGCTGTGTCAGCGGGGAATCACTGATGGGTGGGCCGGTGTTGTCCACCGTGACGGACACGAAGTCGACCACGAGCGCCCCGGCCGGGACGAGGCCGGGCGCCGGACACGAGGGGGAGGGCCGATGACCGGGCGAGCCGATGCCGCGCGCCCGGCCGCCGTCGTGGTCGGCGGCGGCCTGGCGGGCATCACCGCCGCGCTGCGGCTGGCCGAGGCCGACCACCGGGTCACCCTGGTCGAGGGCCGCCCCCGGCTGGGCGGGCTGGCCTTCTCCTTCCAGCGCGGCGAGCTGACCGTCGACAACGGCCAGCACGTCTACCTGCGTTGCTGCACCGCCTACCGCGGCCTGCTCGACCGGCTCGGCGCGGCCCGGCTGGTCCACCTCCAGGACCGGCTCGACGTCCCGGTGCTCGGGGTCTCCGGGCCCGCCGGGGCGCCGGTGCGCACGCTCGGCCGGCTCCGCCGGGCCGGCCTGCCCGTCCCGCTGCACCTGGCGGGCAGCCTGGCCCGCTACCCGCACCTGGGCCCGGCCGACCGGGCCCGGGTGGTCCGCGGCGCACTGGCCCTCCAGGGCCTCGACCTCGCCGACCCGGCGCTGGACGCCGTCTCGTTCGGCGACTGGCTGCGCGGCAACGGGCAGAACGCGCGGACCATCGCGGCCCTCTGGGACCTCGTCGGCGTCGCCACCCTGAACGCCCGCGCCGACCAGGTGTCGCTGGCGCTGGCCGCGATGGTCTTCAAGACCGGCCTGCTCTCCGACCCGGGGGCCTCCGACATCGGCACGGCCGCCGTCCCGCTCGGCACCATCCACCACGACCGGGCGCTCGCCGAGCTGGAGCGCGCCGGGGTCAAGGTGCTGCTGCGCGCCCGCGCCGCCGAGCTCAAGCCCGCCAGCCCGCAGCACGCCGTCCGGCTGGAGGGCGGCGAGCTCCTCACCGCCGACACCGTGGTGCTGGCCGGCGCCCAGGACACCGCGGCCGCCCTGCTGCCGCCGGACGCCGTCGACGGCCAGGACCGGCTCGCCGGCTTCGGCACCGCGCCGATCCTCAACGTGCACGTCGTCTACGACCGCAAGGTGCTGCGCCGCCCCTTCTTCGCCGCGCTCGGCTCGCCGGTTCAGTGGGTCTTCGACCGCACCGCGCACTCCGGCCTGGCCGGCACCGAGCTGGGCCGGGCCCACCCCGGCGCCCAGTACCTGGCGCTCTCGCAGTCCGCCGTCCAGGACGAGATCGACCTGCCGGTCGCGGAGCTGCGCCGCCGCTACCTGCCGGAGCTGGCCCGGCTGCTCCCCGCCGCCGGCGGGGCCGAGGTGCTCGACTTCTTCGTCACCCGCGAGCGCACCGCCACGTTCGACCCGGCGCCGGGCACCGCGGCCCTGCGCCCGACCGCCCGGACGAAGGTCCCCGGCCTGCTGCTGGCCGGCGCGTGGACGGCCACCGGGTGGCCCGCGACCATGGAGGGCGCCGTCCGCAGCGGCCACGCCGCGGCCGATGCCGCGCTCGCCGCCGCCGGCACCCGCCTTCCCGTGGACCGCGGCGACGGGAGGTGGCCCAGGTGACGCGGGGCCCCGCCGCCGGTGACCCCGCGAGAGCCGCCGGCCCCGCCGTCCGCACCGGTCTCATCGACATCGCCAGCGCCCGGCCGTCCCGTGCGGCCCGGCACCACCAGGGAGAGGGAACGCACGTGGAGTCACGCACCGGCACTGCCGTCGGAGGCACGGCGCACGCCGAACCGGTCTCGGTGCCGGAGCTGCTCGCCCGCAGCCGCGAGCTCTGCACCCCGCCGCTGAAGGCCGCCGTCGCGCGCCTGGCCGCACCGATGGACACCGTCGCCGCCTACCACTTCGGCTGGATCGACCGGGACGGCACGCCCGCCGCCGGGGACGGCGGCAAGGCCGTCCGCCCGGCCCTGGCGCTGCTCTCCGCCCAGGCCGTCGGCGCCCCGGCCGAGGCCGGTGTGCCCGGTGGGGTGGCCGTTGAACTGGTGCACAACTTCTCCCTGCTCCATGATGATCTGATGGACGGTGACGAGACCAGACGGCACCGGGCCACCGCCTGGACGGTCTTCGGACCGGCCCAGGCGATCCTGGTCGGCGACGCCCTGGCGACACTCGGTACGGAGGTGCTGCTCGACGCCGGTGTGAGCGGCGGGGCGAGCGCCGCCGACGCCGCACGCGCCGTCCGGCTGCTCACCACCGCCACCCGCGGGCTCATCGACGGGCAGGCCAGGGACGTCGCCTTCGAGCAGCGCGACAGCGTCACCGTCGCCGAGTGCCTGGAGATGGAGGGCGGCAAGACCGCGGCCCTGCTCGCCGCCGCCTCCGCCATCGGCGCCGTCCTGGCCGGCGCCGACGACCGCGTCTCGGACGCCCTCCAGCGCTACGGCCACCACCTGGGCCTGGCCTTCCAGGCGGTGGACGACCTGCTCGGCATCTGGGGCGCCACCGAGGTCACCGGCAAGCCGCACTGGGGCGACCTGCGCCAGCGCAAGAAGTCCCTGCCGGTCGCCGCCGCCCTCGCCGAGGGCGGCGCCGCGTCCCGCCGGCTCGCCGAGGAACTGGCCGATCCGAAGGGCCGCGGCGAGGAGAGCGAGCCCGAGCTGGCCGCCCGCGCCGCCCTGATCGAGCAGGCCGGAGGCCGCGCCTGGACACAGGAGGAGGCCCGCCGCCAGCACACGACTGCCCTCGCCGCCCTGGACGAGGTGCCCATGCCCGACGTGGTGCGCGAGCACTTCGTCGCGCTCGCCGAATTCGTGGTGGTACGAGAGAGGTGACGTTACGTTGACAGCAACCGCGGACGGCCGGCTCGACCCTGAGTACGATTCCGAGCCGGTCGCGGTGGGCGACCGCCCCCCGGCGCTGCTGAGTGCCGGGCGGTGGCAGCCCGCGGGGGCCGACCCGGACGGCCCGGCCGACCACCCCGACCACCCCGACAAGCAACAGCACGGACCGGCCTCCGCCGAGGAGGCACTGGCCCGCGCCACCACCCACCTGCTCTCACTCCAGAGCTCCGAGGGCTGGTGGAAGGGCGACCTCGAGACCAACGTCACCATGGACGCCGAGGACTTACTGCTCCGACAGTTCCTCGGGATCCGGACGGAGGAGCAGACCAAGGCCACCGCCGAGTGGATCCGCTCCCAACAACGGGAGGACGGCACCTGGTCCACCTTCCACGGCGGACCGGCCGAGCTCTCCACGACCGTCGAGGCGTACGTCGCCCTCAAACTGGCCGGCGACGACCCGAACGCCCCGCACATGGCGGCCGCCGCCCGCTACGTGCGGTCCGCCGGCGGCATCGCGGCGGCCCGGGTCTTCACCCGGATCTGGCTCGCCCTCTTCGGCTGGTGGCCCTGGGAGCGGCTGCCGGAGATGCCGCCCGAGATCATCTTCGTGCCCAAGTGGCTCCCGCTGAACATCTACGCCTTCGGCTGCTGGGCCCGGCAGACCATCGTGCCGCTGACCATCGTCTCGGCCCACCGCCCGGTCCGCCCCGCGCCCTTCCCGCTCACCGAGCTGCACACCGACCCGGACCAGCCCTTCCCCGAGCGCCCGCTCGCCCGCGCCACCACCTGGGACGGCCTCTTCGAACGCCTGGACAAGGTGCTGCACGCCTACCACCACCGGGCGCTGCGCCCGGTGCGCCGGCTCGCCCTCTCCCAGGCCTGCCGCTGGATCGTCGAGCGGCAGGAGGCGGACGGCTGCTGGGGCGGCATCCAGCCGCCCGCGGTCTACTCGCTGATCGCCCTGCACCTGGAGGGCTACGAGCTCGACCACCCGGTGATGCAGGCCGGGCTCTCCTCCTTCGACCGCTTCACGGTGCACACCGAGGACGGCCGGCGCTGGCTGGAGGCCTGCCAGTCCCCGGTCTGGGACACCTGCCTGGCCACCATCGCACTGGCCGACGCCGGCGTGCCGGCCGACCACCCCGCACTGGTCTCCGCCGTCGACTGGATGCTCGCCGAGGAGATCACCCGCCGCGGCGACTGGTCCGTCCAGCGGCCCTCGCTGGCCCCCGGCGGATGGGCCTTCGAGTTCGAGAACGACACCTACCCCGACATCGACGACACCGCCGAGGTGGTGCTCGCACTCCGCCGGGTCGACCACCCCGACCCCGCCAAGGTGGCCGGCGCGGTCGACCGGGGCGTCGGCTGGAACCTCGGCATGCAGTCCAAGAACGGCGCCTGGGGCGCCTTCGACGTCGACAACACCAGCACCCTGCCGAACAAGCTGCCGTTCTGCGACTTCGGCGAGGTGGTCGACCCGCCGTCCGCCGACGTCACCGCCCACGTGGTGGAGATGCTCGCGGAGGTCGGCAAGGGCAGGGACCCGCGCACCCGCCGCGGAGTGGAGTGGCTGCTGCGCAACCAGGAGGCCGACGGCTCCTGGTTCGGCCGCTGGGGCACCAACTACATCTACGGCACCGGCTCGGTGCTGCCCGCCCTCGTCGCGGCCGGCGTGCCGGACGAGCACCCCGCGATCCGCCGCGCCGTCCGCTGGCTGGAGGACCGGCAGAACACCGACGGCGGCTGGGGCGAGGACATGCGCTCCTACGAGGACCCGGCCCGCTGGGCCGGGCGCGGCGACTCCACCGCCTCGCAGACCGCCTGGGCGCTGATGGCGCTGCTCGCGGCCGGCGAGGGCCCGGACGGCCGGGCCAACCCGGCGGTCGAGCGCGGGGTCGACTGGCTGGTCCGCACCCAGCTGCCCGAAGGGACGTGGGACGAGCCGCAGTTCACCGGGACGGGCTTCCCGTGGGACTTCTCCATCAACTACCACCTGTACCGGCTGGTCTTCCCGGTCACCGCGCTCGGCCGCTACCTCCACGGCAGCCCCGCCACCGGCAAGGGCACCCCCGCCGCGGGCACCCCGGCGATCGGGGTGCCCCGGTGAACCGTGCCCCCCTGCTGGTGCTCTGCGCGCTCGGCCCCGAGGTCTGGGCCCTGCGCGGAGGGGACTGGCGCGGCGCGGCCGGCGGTCCGCCGGTGCTGGTGCGCACCGGCGTGGGCCGCCGGAGGGCCTCGCACGCCGTCCGACGGCTGCTCACCTCGGCCCCCGGCGGTTACGGGGCCGTCGTGGTGGCCGGCTTCGGCGCGGCCGTCGCACCGGGGATGGCGCCCGGAGACGTCATCGTCGCGGACGGGGTGCGCAATGCCGAGGGGAACCTCTTCGCGGTCGACTCCGGCCCGGAGCTCACCCGCGCCCTCAAGGTCCGCGGGCTGACCGCCCACACCGGCGTGCACCACACCGCCGACCACGTGGTGCGCGGACTGGAGCGGCGAGCCCTGCACCTCCAGGGGGCGCTCGCCGTCGACATGGAGGCCGCCGCCGTCCTCGCCGCCCTCCAGGAGCTCCGCCCGGCCATGCCCGCGGCCGTCCTGCGGGTGGTGGTCGACACCCCCGAGCACGAACTGCTGCGCCCGGGCACCCTGCCGGCCGGCGTCCGGGCCTGGCGCACCCTGCGGGCCACCGTGCCCGCACTGGTCGACTGGTACGAACAGCACAGCCCGGCCCGGAGCCGCCCGGCACCCGGCACCACCAACCAACCCACATCCTCGACGCTCCCTCAGGAGGCGAGCTAGCCATGGCCATGCCGCTGCGCCAGACCGTGCGAGTCGGCACCTATCTCATGCAGCAGAAGCTCAAGCGGCGGGACAAGTTCCCGCTGATCGTCGAACTGGAACCGCTCTTCGCCTGCAACCTGGCCTGTGAGGGGTGCGGCAAGATCCAGCACCCGGCGGGTGTTCTGAAGCAGCGGATGCCGGTCGCCCAGGCGGTCGGCGCGGTGCTGGAGTCGGGTGCCCCGATGGTCTCGATCGCAGGCGGCGAGCCGCTGATGCACCCGCAGATCGACGAGATCGTCCGGCAGCTCGTCGAGCGTCGCAAGTACGTCTTCCTCTGCACCAACGCGCTGCTGCTGCGCAAGAAGCTGGACAAGTTCAAGCCCTCGCCCTACTTCACCTTCACCGTGCACATCGACGGGCTGCGCGAGCGGCACGACGCCTCGGTGGCCAAGGAGGGCACATTCGACGAGGCGGTCGAGGCGATCAGGGAGGCCAAGCGGCGGGGCTTCCGGGTCACCACCAACAGCACCTTCTTCAACACCGACACGCCGCAGACCATCATCGACGTGCTCGACTACCTCAACGACGAGCTCAAGGTCGACGAGATGATGATCTCCCCGGCGTTCGCCTACGAGAAGGCCCCCGACCAGGAGCACTTCCTCGGCGTCGAGCAGACCAGGGAGCTCTTCCGCAAGACCTTCGCCGGCGGCAACCGGCGGCGCTGGCGCCTCAACCACAGCCCGCTCTTCCTGGACTTCCTGGAGGGCAAGGTCGACTTCGAGTGCACCGCCTGGGGCATCCCCAACTACTCGCTGTTCGGCTGGCAGCGCCCCTGCTACCTGATGGCCGACGGGTACGTGCCCACGTACCGCGAGCTGATCGAGAAGACCGACTGGTCGAAGTACGGCCGCGGCAAGGACGCCCGCTGCGCCAACTGCATGGCGCACTGCGGCTACGAGCCGACCGCCGTCCTCGCCACCATGGGCTCCCTCAAGGAGTCGCTGCGCGCCGTCACCGAGACCGTCGGCGCCAACCGCGGCCGCTGACCGCACCCCGCCCGGCACGGGAGCACCCTCCCGTGCCGGGTCGTCCCGCCCAGGGGGGCCACTGCACCGCTCCGAGTCGTGAGGTGAACACATGTCACTGCTCTCCAGCGTCAAGTCCCCGGCCGACCTGCGGAAGCTCCCGGCCGCCGACCTCCCGCTCCTCGCGGACGAGATCCGCGAGTTCCTGATCGACGCCGTCACCAGGACCGGCGGCCACCTCGGCCCGAACCTCGGCGTGGTCGAGCTGACCATCGCCCTCCACCGGGTCTTCGACTCGCCCTACGACCGGATCGTCTGGGACACCGGCCACCAGAGCTACGTCCATAAACTGCTCACCGGCCGCCAGGACTTCTCCGGACTGCGCAGCAGGGGAGGGCTCTCCGGGTACCCGTCGCGCGCCGAGTCCGAACACGACCTGGTCGAGAACTCGCACGCCTCCACCGCCCTCTCCTACGCCGACGGCCTCGCCAAGGCGGCCCGGCTGCTCGGCCAGTACGACCGGCAGACCGTCGCGGTCATCGGCGACGGCGCGCTCACCGGAGGGCTCGCCTGGGAGGCGCTCAACAACATCGCCGAGGCGCGGGACCGGCCGCTGGTCATCGTCGTCAACGACAACGAGCGCTCGTACGCCAGGACCATCGGCGGCCTCGCCAACCACCTCGCGACGCTGCGCACCACCCAGGGCTACGAGCGCTTCCTCGCCCTCGGCAAGGGAGCGCTCCAGCGCACCCCGCTGGTCGGGCAGCCGATCTTCGACGCGCTGCACGGCGCCAAGAAGGGGTTCAAGGACGCCTTCGCCCCGCAGGGCATGTTCGAGGACCTCGGGCTGAAGTACCTCGGCCCGATCGACGGCCACGACCTCGCCGCCGTGGAGCAGGCCCTGCGGCAGGCGCGCGGCTTCGGCGGGCCGGTGATCGTGCACTGCCTGACCGTCAAGGGCCGCGGCTACCGGCCGGCCGAGCAGGACGAGGCGGACCGGTTCCACGCCGTCGGGCCGATCGACCCGTACACCTGCCTGCCCGTCTCGCCCAGCGGCGGCGTCTCCTGGACGTCCGTCTTCGGCGACGAGATGCTCGCGCTCGGCGCGGACCGGCCGGACGTCGTGGCGATCACCGCGGCGATGCTCCAGCCGGTGGGACTGGCCAAGTTCGCCAAGGCGTACCCCGAGCGGATCTTCGACGTCGGGATCGCCGAACAGCACGCCGTCACCAGCGCGGCGGGGCTGGCCACCGGCGGGCTGCACCCGGTGGTCGCCGTGTACGCCACCTTCCTCAACCGGGCCTTCGACCAGGTGCTGATGGACGTCGCCCTGCACCGGCTCGGCGTCACCTTCGTGCTGGACCGCTCCGGGGTGACCGGCCCGGACGGCGCCTCGCACAACGGCATGTGGGACATGTCGATCCTCCAGGTCGTCCCCGGCCTCCGGCTGGCCGCACCGCGCGACGCCGACCAGCTGCGCGCACAGCTGCGCGAGGCGGTGGAGGTGGCGGACGCGCCGACCGTGGTGCGCTTCCCGAAGGCCGACATCGGCCCGGCCGTCCCGGCCGTCGAGCGGATCGGCGGCGTGGACGTGCTGCTGCGCACCGGGGAGCTGCCCGAGATCCTGCTGGTCGCCGTCGGCACGACCGCGGCCGCCGGGCTGGACGCGGCGCGGCTGCTGCTCGCCGAGGGCTTCACCGCGACCGTCGTCGACCCGCGCTGGGTCAAGCCGGTCGATCCGGCGCTGCCCGCGCTCGCCGCCGCACACCGGCTGGTCGTCACGGTCGAGGACAACGGGCGGACGGGCGGTGTCGGCGCCGCCGTCGCCCAGGCGCTGCGGGACGCCGACGTGGACGTCCCTGTCCGGGTGCTCGGCCTGCCGCAGGAGTTCCTCGGGCACGCCGCCCGCGGCGAGATCCTGGAGGAGACCGGCTTGACCGGCACCGGGGTCGCCGCCCAGACCGCCGCCTTCGCCAAGAACCTGCTACCGACCCGAGGAGCGAACCAGCGCCATGCCGGCTGACCCAGACGCACCCGACGCCCGTACCGGGGCCCCTTTCGAGGCCGGCACCGGGGCCCGTGCCGGGGCCCGCTTCGACCTCGCCGCCCTGATCGCCGAACGCGGTGCGGAACGCTACGAGCTGCACAGTCGCTACCTCAACCCGCAGCTGCCGCGGATGCTGCACACCATCGGCTTCGACAAGTACTACGAGCGCGCGCAGGGCCCGTACTTCTACGACGCCGAGGGCAACGAGTACCTCGACATGCTGGCGGGTTTCGGCATCTTCGCGCTGGGCCGGCACCATCCGGTGGTGCGCTCGGCGGTCCAGCAGGTGATGGACCTCGACCTGCCCGACCTCGTCCGCTTCGACTGCTCGCCGCTGCCCGGCCTGCTCGCCGAGCGGCTGCTCGCCCACACACCCGGGCTGGACCGCGTCTTCTTCGGCAACAGCGGCACCGAGGCGGTCGAGACAGCGCTCAAGTTCGCCCGCTACGCCACCGGGCGCAAGCGGGTGCTCTACGCGGACCACGCGTTCCACGGGCTGACCACCGGTTCGCTCTCGGTCAACGGCGAGAGCGGCTTCCGCAAGGGCTTCGACCCGCTGCTGCCGGACACCGCCATCCCGCTCGGCGATCTCGGGGCGCTGGCCAAGGAGCTGAAGAGGGGCGACGTCGCGGCACTGATCGTCGAGCCGATCCAGGGCAAGGGCGTGCAGGCGCCGCCGCCGGGCTGGCTGCGCGCGGCGCAGGCGCTGCTGCACGAGCACAAGGCGCTGCTGATCTGCGACGAGGTGCAGACCGGCATCGGCCGGACCGGCGAGTTCTTCGCCTACCAGCACGAGGAGGGTGTGCTGCCCGACCTGGTCTGCGCGGCCAAGGCGCTCTCCGGCGGCTACGTGCCGGTCGGGGCGACCCTCGGCAAGAGCTGGATCTTCGAGAAGGTCTACTCCTCGATGGACCGGGTGCTGGTGCACTCGGCCAGCTTCGGCTCCAACGCGCAGGCGATGGCGGCCGGGCTCGCGACCCTGGAGGTGATGCGGGACGAGAAGGTGGTGGAGAACGCCCGCCGGGTCGGCGACCTCTTCCGGGAGCGGCTGACCGCGCTCGTCGACAAGTACGAGCTGCTGGCCGAGGTCCGGGGCCGCGGTCTGATGATCGGCATCGAGTTCGGCCGCCCGAAGTCGCTCAAGCTGCGGACCGGCTGGACGGCGCTCCAGGCGGCGCGCAAGGGGCTGTTCGCGCAGATGGTGGTCGTCCCGCTGCTCCAGCGGCACCGGATCCTCACCCAGGTGTCCGGCGACCACCTGGAAGTGATCAAGTTGATCCCGCCGCTGATCATCACCGAGCGGGACGTCGACCGGTTCGTCGACGCCTTCACCGACGTGATGGACGACGCGCACCGGGGCAGCGGCCTGATGTGGGACTTCGGCCGCACGCTGGTGAAACAGGCGGTCGGCAACCGCTGAGCCGCGCTCGCGGACGGAGTGGGAGGCCGGGCCGGACCGGCTTCCCACTCCGTGGGAGATACCGCGTCAGAGCTCGGTCCGGCGGCGCCGGATGACGATGACGAGATCGACGGCGGCGAACAGGGTGAGGAGCCCACAGGCCACGGCGAACCCGGTGAGGGTGCCCCGGCTGGGGGCGCCGAAGGCCGGGGCGTTCGCGGCCCAGACCGCGAAGGCCACGGTGGTGAGGGCGAACAGCGGGGTGAAGGTCAGGGCGAGCAGGTAGCGCAGCTTGAGATCGCTGCGGGCGGTGGCGGGCTCGGTGCCGCTCCGCCAACGGCGGGGGGTGGTGGTGCGCACGCCCGGTCACCTCCTCCTGAAGCTCTGCTTCCGCCGCGGTCACCCGGGCGTTCCGGTCTACGATTCCAGCGTACGTCCGGGGTGCGAGGCGGGGAGGGGCCATGACGGAGGCGGACGCGGAGGGCTACGCGGGGCTGCGGGTGGAACGGGCCCAGGAGCTGGCCGGGCGGCACGGCTGGGCATCGGTCCGGGTGCTGCCCCCGGGGGCGATGATGACCATGGACCACCGGGAGGGGCGGCTCAACCTCGCGGTGCGCGACGGGGTGGTGGAACGGAGCTGGGAGGGGTAGCGTCCGGCCGCGCAGTGGCGGGCCGGGCCGCGTCGGGCTGCGACCGGTCGGGCTGTGTTCTGTCCGGCTGTGCTCTGTCCGTCCGTGCTCGTGCCGTCCGTGCTCTGTCCGTCCGTGCTCTGCCGGAGCGGGCCTGGGCCGGTCGAGGGGTGGCCGGTGGTGGGGCGGCGGGCCGCACGGTGTCGCGCCGGCGGGCCCGGCGGGCGGTCAGCCGCTGCTCGGCGGCGGTCACCAGGGGCTCCAGCAGCGGCAGCGAGAGCAGTACCAGCAGCCCGGCGGCCCAGCCGGCCAGGACGTCGGTGACCCAGTGGGTGCCCAGGTAGACGGTGGTGAGCCCGACCGAGCAGGCGGTGGCGGCGGCGAGCACCGCGCCGGTGCGCCGCCAGCGGACCGCCAGGTGGGCGAGCACGCCCCAGGTGACCACGGCGTTGGCGGTGTGTCCGGACGGGAAGATGGTCCCGCCCGAGAAGAGCTCGGGCGAGCCGACGTAGTGCGCGTAGTGCGGGCCGAGCCGACCGGTGACGATCTTGACGCCGCCGACCGTGACGTTGAGCAGCAACAGGGCGGCGCCCATCACCAGCAGCGGGCGCAGCCGCCGCAACCGGTGGGCGCGCCAGCCGAGCCAGGCGAAGGCGGCGATGGCGGACGGGCCCCGCTGGCCGGCCACCACCCAGTTGTCCAGCAGCGGTTCCAGGCTGGGCCACCGCTCGTACGGGCGGGCCAGCCGCACCGACCAGTCGAGGTCGACCAATGCGCTGTCGAGCAGCACGCCGGCCACCACCAGCAGGTAGCCGAGGCAGGTGGCGGCCAGCAGGCCGGCCCGGCGCCGGTTCAGCGGGGGCCAGCCGGGCTCTCCGGCGACGTTCCCCGGGGTGCGGCTCGGGCGCTCGCGGCGAGTGGTCAGATTTTCCGGCAATTCACTCGGCGCTTGCACGCCGGTGACCCTACCCAGCAGGTCCGCGGCATTCTCCGAGGAATTCGGAATTCTCCGGTAAAGTGCCTATGTGACCGTAACCGGCTCGCTCGGGGTCGGTTTTCCGATATTCTTTCGTCGTATATCAGTACAGTCTTCGGGAATCTTTCCCCAAGGGCGGGCAAAGCGAACGGAGCGGGAGACCGGCCGGGCCGGTTCCCACTCCGTGGTAACCCTGTGTAGGTTCGGTGCCTCAGTCGAGGGGACCGCCGGCCACGTAGATCACCTGGCCGGAGACGAATCCGGCGCCCTCGCTCGCCAGGAACGAGATGGTGTGCGCGACGTCCTCGGGCAGGCCGACCCGCTGGACGGGGATCTGCGAGGCGGCGGCGCGCTTGAAGTCCTCGAACTCCATGCCGACCCGCGCGGCGGTGGCGGCGGTCATGTCGGTGGCGATGAATCCGGGGGCGACGGCGTTGGCGGTGACGCCGAACTTGCCCAGCTCGATGGCCAGCGTCTTGGTGAAGCCCTGCAGGCCGGCCTTGGCGGCGGAGTAGTTGGCCTGGCCGCGGTTGCCCTGGGCGGAGGAGGAGGACAGGTTGACGATCCGGCCGAAGCCGGCGTCCACCATGTGCTTCTGGACGGCGCGGGTCATCAGGAAGGCGCCGCGCAGGTGCACGTTCATGACCGTGTCCCAGTCGGACTCGGACATCTTGAAGAGCAGGTTGTCGCGGAGTACGCCCGCGTTGTTGACGAGGACGACCGGGGCGCCGAGCTCGGCGACGATCCGGTCGACCGCGGCCTGCACCTGGGTGGCGTCCGAGACGTCGGCGCCGACCGCGACGGCCCGCCCGCCCGCGGCGGTGATCCGGTCGACGGTGTCCTTGCCGGCCGCCTCGTCCAGGTCGAGGACGGCGACGGCGTAGCCGTCGGCCGCCAGGCGCTCGGCGGTGGCGGCGCCCAGTCCACGTGCGGCGCCGGTGACGACGGCGACCCTGGGGGCGGTGGTCTGCTCGGTCATGCTCGCTCTCGTCTCTCTCGGATCTGGCTCGGCTGTGGCTCGGGTGGTGCTCCGGGGAGCGCCCGGTGCCGGCCCGGTGTCGGTCTGATACTGCCCGGTGCCGGCCCGATGCTCTCCGGTGCCGGCCCGATGGACGGCCCGGTGCCGGTCGCGGCTCCCGGTCCGTCCGTCGTTCGCTCGCGACCGGACCCGTGGGTGGAGCCGGTCGCGGGGCCGGGTGGGCCCCGTCCCCGGGGCGGACCGCCGGGTGGGCCATACCCTACCGGCGAGTAAGGTCCGCGGCCAGGGCGGAAGTCGCAGGTGACCGAGGGTAAGGACCGACCGGTCGGCTTTCTCCTGCAAACGGGTTACTGACGGGTCGGCACGGCGCGTAAATATGCCAATGTTGCCGAACCTGCGTCTACTATCCGCCCCCGCCTGCCAGCGAGGGCCCGCCGTTTGTATAGTGTCCGCCAGCAGCCACCGGCTGCACGGCTGGAGCGCCCTCCCTCACAGCGGGACGCCCACTCGCCGTTACTGCCCCACCCGGGTGTCCCACACACACCGGGTGTGACATCGGGACGGATACATGGTGCTGGGGGAGATCCCGACGACCCGCGTGTCCGCGCGACTGCAGCAGTCGCCCGGTCACCTCATCCGCGTTGCACAGCAGGTTCACACCAGGCTGTGGTCAGAACATGTCGGAGCCGATCTCACGGCTCCGCAGTTCGCCGTACTGCTGGTCCTCGCCCTCGAACCGGGTGCGGACCAGCGGACGGTCGGCGAGCGCGCGTCGCTGGACAAGGCCACGATGGCCGAGATGGTCGCCCGGCTGGTCCGGCGTGGCCTGGTGCTGCGACGCCGCGACCCGGCCGACGGCCGGCGCAAACTGCTCGCTCTCTCGCAGAGCGGCGCACAGGCGGTGCGCGAGGCCACGGGTGGCGTGGTCCGCGTGCAGCGCACGCTCTTCGAGCCGCTCACGGCGGAGGAGCAGCTGGAGATCGTGCGGGTGATGGCCAAGATAGCCAGGCTGGAACCCGCTGCGGTCGCCGTCCTCACCGACGCGCGGCCGATGCTGGACGCCCAGCGGGCGATCGGTTACCTGATCAGGGTGAGCCAGCAGGTGCACACCAAGCTCTGGTCGGAGCACGTCGGTTCGGAGCTGACGGCGCCGCAGTACGCGGTGCTCGACGCGCTCGAACTGGAGCCGGGCGCCGACCAGCGCACGGTCGGCGAGCTGGCCTCGCTGGACAAGGCCACGATGGCCGAGATGGTCAGCCGGCTGGTCCGGCGCGGCCTGGTCCAGCGTCGGCGCGACCCCTCGGACGGGCGGCGCAACCTGCTGTCGCTCTCGCCGGCGGGTCAGGACCTGCTGCACCGCTCGGCCGCGGGCGTCGCCCAGGTCCAGCGGCTGCTGCTGTCGCCGCTCGACGAGCACGAGCACGAGCCCGCGCTCGCGCTGATCGCCAAGGCGGCTCGGCTCTAGGCTTCGCCCTTTGAGCTCCAGCCAAAACGATTCGCCAACGCACTGAAGGCCGCCGACCCGTCAGAGGGAGAGCGGCCTTCGGGCTTGACGGCCGCGTCGCCCCTGAGGACCGTGACGGGCATGGCGGGTACGACGGCCGCTTCGCGTCCGGACGACGAGCCGGGCCCGGTTCCGGCCCGGGTGCGCCCGGCAGGGCCGCCGGACGCACCCGGGCCGGGACGCGTCAGTTCCAGTCGAACTCCTGCGGGTCCGGACCGATCCGCTTGCCGGTGGCGACGCCCGCGATCGCGGCGAGGTCGGCCGCGTCCAGCTCGAAGCCGGTGACGTCCAGGTTCTCCTTGATCCGCGACGGGGTGACCGACTTCGGGATCGCGATGATGCCGCTCTGCAGGTGCCAGCGGAGCACCACCTGGGCGACGGTGCGGCCGTGCTTCTCGGCGATCTTCGCCAGGGCCGGCTCGGAGAGCAGCTCCTTGCCCTGGCCCAGCGGGCTCCAGGCCTCGGTGGCGATGCCGTGCTCGGCGTGGAAGGCGCGCAGCTCGTCCTGCGGGAAGTAGGGGTGCAGCTCGACCTGGTTCAGCACCGGCTTGACCGAGGCCTCGTCGAGCAGGCGGGTGAGCTGCTGGGTACCGAAGTTGGAGACGCCGACCGACTTCACCCGGCCGTCGGCGAGCAGCTGCTCGAAGGCCTTCCAGACGTTGAGGTAGCTGCCGTGCATCGGGCGCGGCCAGTGGATCAGGTAGAGGTCCACGTAGTCGAGGCCGAGCTTGGCGAGCGAGGCGTCGAACTCGCGCAGCACGGCGTCGCGGCCCTGCTCACCGGACCAGTCACGGGTGCCGGAGTTCCACAGCTTCGTGGTGATGTAGAGGTCCTCGCGGGCCACTCCGCCGGCGAGGGCCTCGGCGACGGCCTGGCCGGTGCCGGTCTCGTTCTCGTAGATGGCCGCGGTGTCGATCGAGCGGTAGCCCGCCCCGATGGCGCTGCGGACGGCCGCGGTGGCCTCCGCGTCCGGGACCTGCCAGACGCCGAAGCCGAGCTGCGGGATCTGCGAGCCGTCGTTGAGGGTGACGGTGGGGATGCTGCTCACGGGACGGGGTGCCCTCCTGGTCGTCCATCTGCTTCCACAGGGGCAACCGGTGGGGCGGCCGGGTTTGTTCCCGAAGCGGAAAAGAATTTTCCAGCGCGGTGTACCGGCGCACGCAGTGGCTTGCCGAGGGGCGCGGTCGGACGCCCCGGGCGGCCAGGGAGGGGCGCGAGCGGGGGCGCGCGGCGCCGAAAACCTGTTGCGTAGGTCACATTCGGGTTGGCAGGCTCGCTGCCATGACCTCCTGAACAGCCCCGGCCGTGACCGTGCCGGCCGCATCCCCGCTCCTCGCATCGGCGCGCGACCCGCGCCTTCTGTGCCACCCGCCCGTCCCACCCGCAACGGAGCGTCATGCCGCTCAAGACCCTGCCGCTGGCCGATCCCGGCGGCCCAGACCTCTCCTCCCCCCTCGCCTTCCTGCGCTGGCTCCAGCGCAGCCAGCGGCGCGGCCAGGTGCGCGCCACCTGCTGGGCACTGCTGGAGATGGGCAGCCAGGCGGCCCTGCCGGTGCCGCTCGGCCTGGGCGTCCAGGCCGCCGTCGACGGTGATGCCGCCGGTATCTGGCGGGCCGGCGCCGCCGCGCTCGCCCTCTCCGCCGTCGCCGCGCTCGGGGCCGTCCTGCTGCACCGGCAGGCGGTGTGGAACTGGATCCACGCCGCGACCCAGGTCCGCCAGCTGGTGGCCCGCCAGGCCTCGCACCTCGGCACCGGGCTCTCCCGGCGGATCGCCACCGGCGAGATCGTCGCGGTCGGCAGCGGCGACGTCGAGAAGATCGGCTGGTACGTCGAGCTGGTCGCCCGGGTCCGCGGCGCGGTGATCGTCTGGCTGGCCGTCAGCACCGCGGTGCTGATCGCCCAGCCGGTGCTCGGCCTCGTCGTGCTGCTCGGCGTCCCGGTGCTGGCCGCCGCGGTCTGGCCGCTGCTCGGCCCGTTCGAGCGGCGCTACACCGAGCAGCGGGCGCTGGGCGGCAAGGCCACCGAGCTGGCCGCCGACACCGTCGCCGGGCTCCGGGTGCTGCGCGGCATCGGAGGTGAGGAGCTGTTCCTCGCCCGCTACCGGGCGGCCTCCCAGAAGGTCCGTTCCGCCGCCGTCCGCTCGGCCCGGATCTGGTCGCTGATGCAGGCCCAACAGGTGCTGCTGCCAGGCCTGTTCGTGGTCGGCGTCACGTGGTACGGCGCCCACCTGGCCGCCACCGGGCGGATGGGCATCGGCGCGCTGATCGCCGTCTACGGCGCCACCGCGTTCCTGGCGGCGCCGCTGCGCATCCTTGGTGAGGCCGCGCACGCCTGGAGCGTCGCCCGGGTCTCCGCCGGGCGGGCCGTCCGGGTGCTCTCGCTCAGCCGGACCACCGGCACGCCTGACGCGGAGCTGACCAGGCCCGCGCAGTCCGACCTGTACGACCCGGCCTCCGGGCTGACCGTCCGGGCCGGCGAGCTGACCGCGGTGGTGTGCGGTGACCCGGACTTCGCCGGGGAGCTGGCCGAGCGGCTCGGCGGGCACGTGCCGCTGGCCGACGGCGAGCAGCCGCGGCCGTCGGCCCGGCTCGGCGGCACCGAACTGGATGCCGTTCCGTTGGCCGAGGCGCGGGCGGCGGTGCTGGTCCACGACAAGGTACCGGTGCTGCTCTCCGGCACCCTGGCCGCCCTGCTCGACGTCCCCGCCTCCGGGCGGGTCACACCCGCCGAGGCGCTGGCCGCCGCCCGTGCGGAGGACGTGCTGGACGCCCTGGTGGACGGCTCGCCCGACTGCGGAGGCGATGCGATGCGGGCCGGGATCACCGAGCGCGGCCGCTCGCTCTCCGGCGGCCAGCGCCAGCGGCTGGCGCTGGCCCGCTCGCTGCTGGCCGACCCGCCGGTGCTCGTCCTGGACGAGCCCACCAGCGCGGTCGACGCGCACACCGAGTCGCGGATCGCGGCCGGGCTCCGCAAGAACAGGGAGGGGCGTACCACCGTGGTGTTCGCGACCAGCCCGCTGCTGCTCGACCAGGCGGACCGGGTGGTGCTGCTCCAGGACGGCCGGGCCGTCGCGGCCGGGCGGCACCGGGAGCTGATGCACACCGAGCCCGTCTACCGCGCCGTGGTCACCCGCGACGAGGAGCCGGCCCCGGTCGGGGAGGGCGTGTGAACGGCCCGGCCCCGTACCCGGACCGGCTTCCGAACGGCTCCGCCCCGAACCGGGCGACGCCGCGGAGGAGCGCGGCGGCCGGGCAGCACCCGCACCACCCGCACCACCCGCACCGCCGTAACCCGCACCCGCACCGCCGTAACCCGCACCCGCACCCGCACCGCCGGCAACCAGACCATCCGAGGAGCACCGTATGAAGCCCCCCGTCCAACGGGAGCAGGGGCCGGCCACCACCCTTCCGGTCGGCTCCCCGGCCGCCGTCCGCGCCTACCTGGGGCTGCTCGCCCGGCGGCACCGGGCCGGGTTCTCCTCGGTGGTGGCGCTGCACTCGGTGGCCACCGTCGCGGGGCTGGTCGGGCCGTGGGTGCTCGGCACCCTGGTCGAGTCGCTGGCCACCGGTACGGCCGAGTCCACCATCGCGGTCGCCGTCGGCTGGTACCTGCTGGCGCTGGTCGTGCAGTCGGCCTTCACCTGGTGGTCGCGGTTGCGCGGCAGCATCCTCGGCGAGCGGGTCCTGGCGGACCTCCGGGAGGACTTCCTGGTCCGCTCGGTGACCCTGCCGACCGGAGTCCTGGAGCGGGCCGGCACGGGCGACCTGGTCTCCCGCGGCACCACCGACATCGACCGGCTGGACAAGTCGATCCGCGAGGCGGTGCCCGAGCTGGCCGTTGCCGTGGTCTCGCTGCTGCTGGTGCTGGGGGCGCTGGTGGTCACCTCGCCGCTGCTCGCCCTCACCTCGCTGATCGGCCTCCCCCTGCTGCTGGTCACCTCGCGCTGGTACTTCCGGCGCGCCCCGCAGTCCTACCGGAACGAGTCGGCCGGCTACGCCGCGGTGAACACCGTGCTCGCCGAGACGGTCGACGCCGGGCGGACGGTCGAGGCGCTGCGGCTCGGCGACGAGCGGGTCCGGCTGACCGACCGCAAGCTCGGCGAGTGGCTCGCCTGGGAGCGGTACACCCTCTGGCTCCGCTCGGTCTGGTTCCCGACCATCGACGCGGCCTACACCCTGGCGGTGCTCGGCACCCTGGTGCTCGGCGGTCTGTTCACGCTGCGTGGCTGGATCACCGTCGGCCAGCTGACCACCGGGGTGCTCTACGCGCAGGCTCTCATCAACCCGGTCGACCTGATCCTGCGCTGGTACGACGAGCTGCAGATCGGGCAGGCCTCGCTGGCCCGGCTGGTCGGGGTCCGCGAGGTGCCGGAGCACGAGAGCGACGAGGACGCCCGGCCGGACGGCCGCCGGGTCGAGGCGAAGGACGTCCGGTTCGGCTACCGCGAGGGCGCCGACGTGCTGCACGGCATCAGTCTGGACGTCGCCCCGGGCAGCCGGGTGGCCCTGGTCGGGCCGTCCGGCGCGGGGAAGTCCACCCTGGGCCGGCTGCTGGCCGGGATCTACGCACCCGGCCGGGGCAGCGTGACGCTCGGCGGGGCGCCGCTGGCACGGATGCCGGCCGAGCGGGTCCGGGCCCAGGTCGCGCTGGTCAACCAGGAGCACCACGTCTTCGTCGGAACCCTGCGCGACAACCTGCGGCTGGCCGCGCCGGACGCCGACGACACCGAGCTGCGCGCCGCACTGGACGCGGTGAACGCAGGGGAGTGGGCGGACGCGCTGGCGGAAGGCCTGGACACCGAGGTCGGCTCGGGCGGTGCCGCGCTCACCCCGCCGCAGGCGCAGCAGCTGGCGCTGGCCCGGCTGGTGCTGGCCGACCCGCACACCCTGGTGCTGGACGAGGCCACCTCCCTGCTGGACCCGCGGGCCGCCCGGCACCTGGAGCGCTCGCTCTCCCGGGTGTTGGAGGGGCGGACGGTCATCGCCATCGCCCACCGGCTGCACACCGCGCACGACGCGGACGTGATCGCGGTGGTCGAGGGCGGGCGGATCAGCGAGTACGGCAGCCACCCGGAGCTGGTGGCGGCCGGCGGCCCGTACGCGGCGCTCTGGCGCTCCTGGCGCGACGAGCGGTAGCCGGGGCCGGTGCTCGGCCATGCCCGGGTACTCGGCCGAGCCGGTCATCGGCGGTTCCGGTGCTGGCGGTGCCGGTGCTTGGCACTGCCCGGTGCTCGGCCGTGCCTGGTGCTCGGCCGGGCACTCGGGGCCGGGCGTGAAACCCGCACGGGGCAGGGTTGCCCCGTGCGGGTTACCCGACGGGCGCGTAACCGGACAAATCGTCAGATCCCGCCGCAGACTGCGCGTGTGACCAAGATTTCAGACGGCTCGTCCGGATCCAAGCGCAATGAGATCGGTGGCATCCCCACCCGGTACATCGGGATCGGCGTCATCATCGTTCTCGCGGTGTGGTTCCTGTTCGCCAACCTCGACCGGGTGCAGATCCAGTTCTGGGTCTTCACCGTCACCGCGCCGCTGTGGATCGCCCTGCTCGCCACGCTGATCGCGGGCGCCGCGCTGGGCTGGCTGATGAAGGGCCGGAGCAGCCGGTGACCGCTGCCGCGCCCGCTTCCGGGGAGCCCGGTTCCGCCTTCGCGCCCCTGATCGAGCTCCGCGGCGTCAACAAGCACTTCGGGGACCTGCACGTGCTGCAGGACATCGAGCTGACGGTCGGGCGCGGCGAGGTCGTGGTGGTGATCGGGCCGTCCGGGTCGGGCAAGTCCACCCTCTGCCGGGCGATCAACCGTCTGGAGCCGATCGAGGCGGGCAGCATCCTCATCGACGGCCGGCCGCTGCCCGAGGAGGGCAAGGGGCTGGCCGAGCTTCGCGCCGACGTCGGGATGGTCTTCCAGTCCTTCAACCTCTTCGCGCACAAGACCGTGCTGCAGAACGTCTCGCTGGCCCAGATCAAGGTCCGCGGACGCCCGAGGGCGCAGGCCGACGCGAAGTCCCTGGCGCTGCTGGAGCGGGTCGGGCTGGTCGCGCACGCCGGCAAGTACCCGGCCCAGCTCTCCGGCGGCCAGCAACAGCGGGTGGCGATCGCCCGCGCGCTCGCCATGGAGCCGAAGGCGCTGCTCTTCGACGAGCCGACCTCGGCGCTCGACCCCGAGATGATCAACGAGGTGCTGGACGTCATGCGCCAGCTCGCGCACGAGGGCATGACCATGGTGGTGGTCACCCACGAGATGGGGTTCGCCCGGGCCTCGGCCAACCGGGTCGTCTTCATGGCGGACGGGCGGATCGTCGAGGACCGCGCTCCCGAGGCGTTCTTCGGCGACCCCGAGAGCGAGCGCGCCCGGGACTTCCTGTCCAAGATCCTGAAGCACTGAGGCCGCGTCATGAGAAGGCCGCGTCGTGAGAGCCGCGTCATGAGAAGGCCGCACCGTGAGAGCCGTTCCATGGGAGCCGCGCCATGAGAAGGCCGCGTCGTGGAGAGGGCGGTGTCGTGAGGAAGATCGTGGCCCTCGCGGTCCTGACGGCGCTGCTCGCCGGCTGCGGCAAGGAGGGCACCCCGCCGCCGAAGGGTCCGCAGCCCAGCTCGCTGCCCAGTTACCAGGTGCAGAGCGGCGCCGGCATCACGGGCTCGCCCACCCTGGACGAAGCCCGCCGCCGGGGCCACCTGGTGGTCGGCGCCAAGGAGGACCAGCCCTACCTGGGTCAGAAGAACCCGGCCACCGGGGAGTACTCGGGCTTCGACATCGAGATCGCCAAGATGGTCGCCGCCGACCTCGGCTTCACCCCGGAGCAGATCGAGTTCAGGACGATCGCCTCCGCCAACCGCGAGACCGCGCTGCAGAACGGTCAGGTGGACTACTACGTCGGCACGTACACCATCAACGACAACCGGAAGAAGCTGGTCGGCTTCGCGGGCCCGTACTTCCTGGCCGGTCAGTCGCTGCTGGTGCGCAGGAACGACAACACGATCCAGGGCCCGGAGGACCTCGCCGGCAGGAAGGTCTGTTCGGCGGCCGGTTCGACGCCCTACCAGCGGATCCAGAAGCAGTACCCGAAGGCCAGGCTGATCGCCTACGACACCTACTCGGCCTGCGTGGACAACCTGATCACGGCCCAGGTGGACGCCGTGACCACGGACAACACGATCCTGATGGGCTACGCGGCCAAGGTGCCGGACGAGATGAAGGTGGTCGGGCCGCTGTTCTCCCAGGAGCCGTACGGGATCGGGACGCCGAAGAACGACACGGTGCTGCGCGGCGCACTGAACGACGCCCTGGCGCACCACGAGGAGAACGGCGACTGGAGGAAGGCCTACGACGCCACCCTCGGCCTCTCCGGGGTGCCCGCCCCCACCCCGCCGCCGATCGACCGGTACTGAGAGGGCCGCTGTGAAAACGCTGACCGACAACTGGTCGATCTACTGGCACGGGTTCCTCGGCACCCTCTCGCTCTTCGTGGTGAGCGCCGTGCTGGCGCTGGTGCTCGGGGTGCTGATCGCGAGCTTCCGGGTCTCACCGGTGAAGCCGCTCCGGGTCTTCGGCACCACGTGGGTGACCCTGCTGCGCAACACCCCGCTGACGCTGCTGTTCTTCATCGTGGTGCTGGGCCTGCCGCGGTTCGACATCACCCTCCCCTTCTTCGCCTTCGCCGTCCTCGCCCTCGGCTGCTACACCTCGGCGTTCGTCTGCGAGGCGATGCGTTCGGGCGTCAACACCGTGCCCACCGGCCAGGGCGAGGCGGCCCGCAGCCTGGGGATGACCTTCGGCCAGACGATGGGCCTGGTGGTGCTTCCGCAGGCGTACCGGTCGGTGGTCGCGCCGATCGGCAGCGTGATGATCGCGCTGGCCAAGAACACCGCGATCGCCGGCGCGTTCAGCGTGACCGAGCTGCTCGGCACCTACCGGACCATCAACGAGCTGGGCTACGGCATCGTCTGGACCTTCGTCTGGATCGCCGTCGGCTACCTGATCATCACACTGTCCATCAGTGCCGTCTTCAACCTGCTGGAACGACGAGTGGCGGTGGCCCGGTGACGGTGGAATCCTCGGCGCTCTACGACATCCCCGGCCCCAGGGCGCTCGCCCGGCACCGGCTCTACGGGATGATCGCGCTGGCGGCGATCGCCGCGCTGGTCGGCTGGATCGTCTACATGCTCTTCCACACCGAGCAGTTCACCTACGGGAAGTGGACGGCCTTCCAGTACGAGGGCGTCCAGGACCTGCTGCTGCGCGGGCTCGCCAACACGCTCAAGGCCTTCGGCTGGACGGTGCTGTTCGCGCTGCCGTTCGGCGCGCTGTTCGCCGCCGGGCGGCTCTCCGACCACCGGGTGGTGCGCGGGCTCTCCACGCTGGTGGTGGAGTTCTTCCGGGCCATGCCGCTGCTGGTGATGATCTTCTTCATCTTCGCCGCGCTCCAGGTGGAGCCGCTCTGGGCGCTGGTGGCCGGCCTGGTGCTGTACAACGGCTCCGTGCTGGCCGAGGTCCTCCGGGCCGGCGTGCTGGCGGTGCCGGCCGGGCAGCGCGAGGCGGCGTACGCGCTGGGGATGCGCAAGACCCAGGTGATGGCGTACGTCCTGGTGCCGCAGGCCAACCGCGCGATGCTGCCGGCCATCATCAGCCAGCTGGTGGTGGCGCTCAAGGACACCTCGCTGGGCTTCCTGATCACCTACGAGGAGTTCCTGCACGCCGGCAAGCTGATCGCGACCAACCTGGACTACGACCTGCCGTTCATCCCGGTGGTGATGGTGATCGCGCCGGTCTACATCGGGATGTGCCTGCTGCTCTCCTGGCTGGCCCGCTGGGTCGAGGCCCGCAGCCGGCACAGCCCGAGCATGCGGGGCGGGGCGCCGGTGGCGAAGGCCGAGGTGTCGATGGGGCTGCCGCCGTCCGCCCAGGCGTAGCGGTCCGGGCGCCCGTGGCCGGAGGAATGGGGCCGGAGGAGCGGGGGCCGGAGGGGCGGGGGTCGGAGGAGTGGTGGGGCGGGAGGTTCGTCCGTAAACCATAGGTGCGGTCGGGGTTAGGTGAGCGCTCTCCAAAGTCTGCTTATGATTGCGCCCGACAGAACGGGCACGGGCGGGCGGAGGGGCAGTGGAGCCGGTATTCGACTCACGGCACATCAGGACCTTCCACGAGGTGGTCCGGGCCGGCTCCTACTCGGCGGCCGCCCGTGAACTCGGCTACACCCAGCCCGCCATCACCCAGCAGATGAAGGCGCTGGAGCGGTCCGTCGGGGTGCCGCTGTTCACCCGGGCCGGGCGCGGGCTGCGGCTCACCGAGGCCGGCGAGGCGCTCTCCCGGCACGCCGAGCTGATCCTCGGCAGTCTCTCCGCCGCCCAGCAGCAGCTCGCCGCGCTCGCCAGGCTGCGCGCCGGGCGGGTCCGGGTCTGCGCCTTCCCCAGCGCCAACGCCACCCTGATACCCGAGGCGATGGCCCGGCTGCTCGCCGAGCACCCCGGTGTCCGGGTCGAACTGCTGGAGGCCGAGCCGCCGGACTCCGTCCAGCGCCTGCTCCGCGGAGAGTGTGACATCGCCCTGGCCTTCCGCTACCCGGGCGCCGCCACCGAGGTGCCGGACGGGCTGGACGAGATCCCGCTGATGGAGGACCTGCTCACCGTGCTGCTGCCGGTCGGCCACCCGCTGGGCCGCCGGCACGCCGTCCGGCTGGCCGACCTGGACGGCGAGCGCTGGATCGCCGGCTGCCCGCGCTGCCGGGCCAACCTGCTGCACGTCTGCGCGGAGGAGGGCTTCGCGCCCGACATCGTCTTCTCGACCGACGACAACCTCGCCGTGCAGAGCCTCGTCGCCGCCGGGGTCGGGATCGCGCTGATGCCCGCGCTGGTGCTCTCCTTCATGTGCCACCGCAAGGTCACCGGGCGAGCCGTCGAACCGCACCTGCGCCGGCAGGTCTGCGCGTACGTGCTGCGCGAGCACCGCCGCATCCCGGCCACCGCGCTGGTGCTGGACCACCTGCGGTCGGCGGCCGCGGCGCGCGTCGGCTGCTGAGTGCCGCATCCGGCCGGGCCGGTGTCGGCGAGCGATTCATAAGCTCTGTTTGGGGTATTGCGAAAGAACCCTCGTTGGACGTGATAGGTCGACTGGGCCGAACCTGCTGGCATGACACCCTCCGCCACGGTCGGCAGCGACCGGCTCACCGAGCGCATGACCGCCCTGGTCGGCGAGATCCGTGCGGTCGTGGACCGCGGTCTGCCGCCCGAACTCACCGCCTACCTGGTCGGCGAACGCCTCGCCCCGCATCTGGGCGACGAGGGCCTGCTCACCGACGCCCAGCGCGAGGGTGACCCGGACCGCTACCGCCAGCACGTCCTGCACGCCGAGAGCGACGGCAGCTTCTCGGTCGTCGCGCTGGTCTGGCTGCCCGGCCAGCAGACCCCGATCCACGACCACGTCTCCTGGTGCGTGGCCGGCGTCCACCGCGGACAGGAGAGCGAGACCCGGTACCGGCTGGTCTCCGACGGGCGCACCGCCCACCTGGTCGAGACCGAGCACGTGGTCGGACCGGCCGGCACCGTCGCCGCCTTCGCCCCTCCCGGCGACATCCACCTCGTCCGCAACGCCTGTAGCTCCACCGCCATCTCGATCCACGTGTACGGCGCCGACGTCTCCCGGCTGGGCACCAGCATCCGGCGGGTCTACCGGCTGCCTGCCGACGACCAGCAGTGAGCACGACATGGCACTGACCGTCCGGGAGCGGCGCGTCCGCACCCGCCTGCTTCCCCCGCTCGGCGGGGACGCCCCCGGCCTGCTGCTCGCGGCGCTCGGCGTGGCCGCCGCGCTCGCCGTCCACCAGGCCGTCCCCGCCGTGCCCAAGCTCACCGCCGCCGTCGTGCTCGGCATCGCGGCCGCCCACCTGCCCGGGCTGCGGCCCGTGGTCCGCGGCGTCGCCCGGCCCGGCCTCTCCACCGCCGGGCGGCGGCTGATGCGGCTCGGCATCGTGCTGCTCGGCCTCAAACTCAGCCTGGACGACGTGCTCGGGCTCGGCTGGGCCACCGTCGCCATGGTGCTCGCGGTGGTCGCGGCCACCTTCGCCGGCACCTGGTGGCTCGGGCGCCGGCTCGGCCTGCCCGGCGACCAGCCGCTGCTCGTCGCCACCGGGTACTCGATCTGCGGGGCCTCGGCGATCGGCGCGGTCAGCCAGGCCGCCGGCAGCGAGGAGGAGGACGTCGCCGCGTCCGTCGCCCTCGTCACGCTCTGCGGCACCCTGGCGATCGCCGTCCTGCCGCTGCTCCAGCAGCCGCTCGGGCTCGGCGAGGCCGAGTTCGGGCGCTGGGTCGGCGCCAGCGTGCACGACGTCGGACAGGTGGTCGCCACCGCGCAGACCGGCGGGCCGGGCGCGCTGCGCGAGGCGGTGCTGGTCAAACTGATGCGGGTGGTGCTGCTGGCGCCGCTGGTGGCCGGGGTCGCCGTCGCGGTGCGACGGGCCCGCCGGGGCGAGGCGGCCGGCCAGGCCCCGGCCGGCAAGCGGCCGCCGATCGTCCCGCTCTTCGTGGCCGGCTTCCTGGTGATGATCGCGCTGCGCTCCGTCGGCGTGCTGCCCGACCGGGTGCTCACCCTGGCCGGGGACGCGCAGGAGCTGCTGCTGGCGGCGGCCCTGTTCGGCCTCGGCAGCGCCGTGCACCTGCCCACCCTGCTGCGCACCGGCGGGCGGATCGCGCTGCTCGGCCTCGGCTCCTGGGTGATGGTGGCCGGGGTCAGTTACGCGGGCGTGCTGCTCACGACGTGACCGGTCGCGGGCCGGCCTCCGCTATTGTCGGGCGGGTAGTCCGAGCAGCCGAGTACGCAGAGGAAACCGGATGTCCACCGCACTGCCCGAACGGGACGGCCATGACGCCGTCGTCACGCTCGACCGGCGGGAGGGCCCCTTCGGCGAGGTGGTGCTGCGGCAGCGCGGACGGCACTTCGAGATCATCGCGAACGGCTGCTTCCTGATGGACACCGCGGACGGGCGCTCGGAGCGGCTGCTGATCCAGGCGGCGCTGGACGAGCTGGACCGGACGGGCGACGCGGCCGAGCGGCCGTCGGTGTTGATCGGCGGGCTCGGCGTCGGCTTCTCGCTGGCGTACGCGGTGGCCGAGCGGCGCTGGGGGCGGATCGCGATCGTCGAGCGCGAGAACGCGATCATCGACTGGCACCGGACCGGCCCGCTGGCGGCGTTCTCGGCCGGCGCGCTGGACGACGACCGGGTGGCGGTGCTCCACACCGACCTGCTGGAGTACCTCGCAGGGGCGGACGGCGAGCGCTACCACGCGCTCTGCCTCGACATCGACAACGGCCCGGACTGGACGGTCACCGACTCCAACGCCGGGCTGTACGGGGCGGACGGGCTGGCCGTGCTGTGGCACCGGCTGCAGCCGGGCGGCGTGCTGGCGGTCTGGAGCGCGCAGCCCTCCCCGGACTTCGAGGAGGCGCTGCGCGCGGCGGGCTTCTCGGACGTGGTCACCCACGAGATCCCGGTCGCCCGGGGCGTGCCGGACGTGGTGCACCTGGCCCGCCGCGCCGACTGAGCGGGCGCGGCGGGCCGGGCTTCGCACCCCGACCGCCGGTCTACTTCAGGCCGTTGTCCACCGCGGCCATCAGCTCGCCGTTGGCGGTGTCACCGTCGAAGGCCCAGATCATCGCGCCGGCCAGCCCCTGGGACTTGATCCAGGCGGTCTTGCGGGCCATCTCGGTCGGGTCGTCGTAGGTGTAGAACACCGAGCCGTTGTACAGGTACGCGTGGCCGGCCACCGGGTCCCGGTAGAGGGTGTAACCACCGCTCGTGGCGTACTCCTTGAGCTTGTGGTAGTCCTCGAACCCGGCCTCGTAGGTGCCCGGCGCGGGGCCGGTCGCGCTCTGGAAGAGGCCGTTGGTGGTGCCGCGCGGAACACCCGTCCAGCCGCGGCCGTAGAACGGGATGCCCAGGGTGAGCTTGCTCTTCGGGGCGCCGCCGTTGACGTACGCGTTGATCGCGATCTCCGAGCTGAACTGCCGGTCCGGGGTGGACGGGTCGCCGGCCGCGAGCTTGAGCGCCGACTGCTGGTTGGTGCTCATCTCCCAGCCGCCGTGGTAGTCGTAGCCCTGGACGGTGGCGAAGTCGAAGGCGCCGAACAGGCCCGGGACGTCGATGCCCGCGGTGATCTTCGCCGGGTCGGCCGGGAGGAAGGCGCTCAGCGTGTAGTGCTTGCCGGTGGTGGCGCCGAGCGCGTCCAGCTGGCGGCGGAACTCCTGGGCCAGCAGGGTGTAGTTGGCCTTGTCGGTGGGCCGGAAGATGTTCCCGTCGTGCCCGCCGGAGGCCGGCCACTCCCAGTCGAGGTCGATGCCGTCGAAGATGTTGGCCGCGCTGCCGGCGCCGCCGCGGCCGTCGATGACCGGCAGGTTGCCCTTGATGTACATGTCGATGCAGGAGCTGACCAGCGCCTTGCGGGAGGCGTCGGTGGCGGCCGCGTCGGAGAACCACTTGCTGTACGACCAACCGCCCAGCGAAATCTGGATCTTGAGGTTGGGGTACTTGGCCTTGAGCTGCTTCAGCTGGTTGAAGTTGCCGGCCAGCGGCTGGTCCCAGGTGTCGGTGGTGCCGGCCACCGAGCTGCCGGCGTCCCAGCCCTTGCCGAAGTCGGCCCAGGCGTCACCGGCGCCGTCGCCCGCGTTCGGGTCGTTGTCCGGGCCGGCCGCCTTGTTGGTGATGAAGCACTGCTTGGTGGTCGGGTGGATGTTGGCGAAGGCGTAGTTGAGCGTGGTGAGCCGGCCCGCCGAGCCGGAGGTGTCGAGCTTCTTCACGCTGTAGCCGCGGGCGTAGATGCTCCACTGCGTGAAGTAGCCGATCTTCAGCGCGCCGGGGTTGGTGCCGCCGGCCTTGGTCTTGCCGGTGACCGGGCCGGAGGCGGGGGAGACGTTGCCGGCCGCGTCACGGGCCTTCACCGTGAAGGTGTACGAGGTGTCCGGCGCCAGGTTGCCCACGGTGGCGGACGGCGTGGTGACGGTGGCGGCGAGTGCGGTGCCGTTGTAGACGTCGTAGGCGGTGACGCCGACGTTGTCGGTGCTGGCCGCCCAGGCCAGCGAGATGCTGTTGGCGTCGGAGCCGGAGACGGTGGGGGTGCCGGGGGCGGTCGGCGGCTGCTTGTCCGGGTCGGCCGGGGGCTTGGTGGTGGCGCTGACCGGGCCGGCGGCGGCCGAGCGGTTGCCCGCCGCGTCGAAGGCCTGGACGGTGAACTGGTAGGCGGTGCCGGCGGTCAGGCCCTGGACGGTGACCGCGGTGGTGGCGCCGTCCGTGGTGGCCACCTTGGTGCCGCCCTGGAACACGTCGTAGCCGGTGACCGCGACGTTGTCGGTGCTCGCCGTCCAGGAGAGGTCGACGGTGGTCTGGGTGGTGTTCCCCGCCCGGAGCCCGCCCGGAGTGCTCGGCGCGGTCTGGTCCCCGCCGGTGCCGTCGCACGGCTGGCCGTTCAGCTTGCAGTTGAGCAGCGGCTTGTAGCTGCCCGAGTAGGCGATGTTGAAGCCGAAGTTGTAGGTGCCGCCGGGCGGCAGGGCGGCGGCCCAGCCCGGGTTCTTGACCGTCACGTGCGAACTCGCCGTGGTGTAGCCCGCGTTCCACAGCGAGGCGACGGTGTTGCCCGACGGCAGGTCGAACTCCAGGGTCCAGCCGTTGACGGTGGTGCTGGATCCGTTGGTGATGGTGTAGCTGCCCTCGTAGCCGCTGCCCCAGTCGCTGCCCTTGGTGAAGGCCGCGGTGACGGACCCGGCGGCGTGGGCGGCGGTGGCGGGCAGGGAGGCGGCGAGCAGCGGGACGAGCAGTGTCCCGGCCGCCAGCAGCGGCAGCTTGATCCGACGTCTGCGCATGGTTGTGGCTCCTGTCCCGGGGTCTCCGGGCATGCCGGGTCGCCCCGTTACCTGTGGGGAGGTGTCAGGTGCGTGGAGCAGCGTGCGGGCGCTCCGGCCGTGGGGCGGCGCGGAGCGGGAGACCTCGGGCCGTCGGGGTGCCGCAGAGGATCCTGTGCTCCCCGAGAGTAGGGAGCCGGCCGGCAACTGGCAATAGGTCTGTACCAGTTGGCGGGCGTGAACATGACCGCGGGTGCGGGGAGGGCGGGTTGACCTGGGACGGCGCCAACCGCGGCCGTCCGTGCCCTTGTCCGGGGGTGGGGCGGGGCCGTGCTCCGGGGGTGGGGTGGCGCGGCCTCGGGGTGGGGTGGAGCGTCGGAGGGCCGCCCCGGGGGGGGGGCCCGCGACGGTGGGCCAACGCGCTTCGCGGCGGTCCCAGGGTGAAAAGCCCGGGGGGACGCCGGGGGCGGGGGGGGGGGGGGGGGGGGGGGGGGGGGGGGGGGGGGGGGGGCGGGGGGGGGGGGGGGGGGGGGGGCCGGGGGCCCCCCGGGGGGGGGCCCCCCTCCACGGTGGACCTCAGCCGAAGGGGCTGTTCTCCGGTGCGACGGCCGGCGGGGCGGCCGGGGCGTCCTGGGTGAACATGCCGGACGGCGGTGCGAAGGGGTTGAAGTCCGGCGGCGGGATCATCACCGGGGTGCCCTTGGGCTTCCGGTCCTCCTCCTGCGCCTCCTCGTCGGACGGCAGGGTGACCGTCGGCGCGGGGACGGCCGGCGGCGCCGAGGGCGGCGGCGGGACGGGGGCCGACTGCTGCGGGAGGGTGGTGCCGAAGGGGTCGCTCGGCTGGTCGGCCGTCACCGTGCCGAACGGGTCGGTGACCGGGGCCGACGCGGCCGCTGGTGCCGCGGCCGGGGCGACGGCGTTCATGGGCTGCGGGGCGAAGGCGAAGGGGTTGAAGTCCGGCGGCGGGATCATCACCGGGGTGCCCTTGGGGCGGTCGTCCTCCTCGGCGACCGGCACGGTGGTGTCGGTGAGCGTCGGGGGCAGCACGCCGAAGGGGTCGAAGTCCGGCGGCGGGACCGCGACCGGGGTGCCCGCGGACGCGGCGTCCGGTCCGTCGTCCGGGACGAGGATCGGCTCGGCCGGCGTCGGGTCGGCGACCGGGGCGAAGGGGTTGAAGTCGGCCGGAGGGACGCGCACCGGGGTCCCGCGCAGGTGCACCGGCAGCGGCGTCGGGTCGGCGGGGGCGGGATCGGTGAAGACCGTCGGCAGCGACGGAAGGCCGGCGGCGGCCGGTTCCGCGGCGGCGGGCTCCGCGGGGGCCGGCGCGGCCACGGGGGCCGGTGCCGGTGCGGCGGGAGCCGGGTCCGCGGGGACGCCGCGGGTCGGCGTCGGGGTGAGGACCGGGGGAGGGGTCTGCACCGGGACGGCCGGGGCGGTGAGCGTGCCGGCGACGCCGTCCCAGCCGAACTGCACGCTCGTCAGCAGTTCGGCGAAGGCCTCGGTGTACAGGTCCCAGTCCTGCGGCTGGCCCGTGGTGAGCTGGACGCAGAGCACCGAGACGCCGTCCGGCAGCGGGACGAACGCCTCCACCACCGAGGTGACCGCCCAGCGCCGCCCGCCGTCGGCGGCCAGCGTGCCGGGCACCGGGACGCTGCGTCCCTCGACCAGGACGGCGGCCGGGCCGGCCGGCAGCAGCACCGTCCAGACCTCGGCGTGCCGGCGGACGGTGGCCAGCTCGGTGGCGAGGCCGGCGATCGGCAGCGGGTGCCGGGCCAGCGAGACCACCAGGGTGGCGTCGCTCGGGCGGCCGTCCACCTCGACCGCGCAGACGCCCGCGTAGACGGTGCCCGAAGCGGTGAGGACGTCCGCCAGGGTGGCGGCGATCACCGCGAAGTCGCGGCGCGGCGCCGGGCCGGTGCCGCTGAACAACTCCTCGGCCACCTCGGCCAGATGGGCGGTCAGCTCGGTGGCGGCCGCGGCGGTGGCCGGGTCGAGGCCCTTGCCGGTGGCCACGGCGTCGGCGGCGGCCGGGCCGGTGGGCACCGTACGGGCAGAGACGCCGGGCGGACCGCCCGGGGAGGTCAGCGGGTGGAAGCCGGGCGGCACGACGAGGCGGACCTCGGCGCCGGCGCCGGTGGCCAGCTCGACCGGCTGCCGGGTCTGCTGCCCGGAGGCGAGCGCGGCCAGCGCGGCGGCGAACGGCGGGCGGAGCTTGGGGTCGGCGGCCTCACCGGACACCGGCAGCTCGAACAGAGCGGCCGAGAGGGTGCCCCGGTCGGCCACCGCGCCGCGCACCGCACCGCCGCCGTACCGGGCGAGCAGCGCGTCCGTGGCCGGTCCGGCCACCGGGGCGCCGGTGCCGGGGCGGGCCGTCCCGGCGGTGACGACGGTGCCGAGCCGGTCGACGGCGTCGTACACCGGGCCGTTGGGGGCGAGCCGCAGGTTGAACAGCGACTCGGCCGACGGGTGGGTGCCGCCGCGCAGCGTGGTGAGCGAGGCCGCCGGGTGGCGGGAGGCGTGCGGTGCGAGGAGGGCCTCGGTGAGCGCGCCGAGCGTCGCGGACACCTGCTCCGCGGCGGCGAAGGGATTGGTCTCCGCGGTGAACTGGCCGTCCTGGGTCAACTGATGAGCCCCCCGCTCTGCTGCGTCTGCGTTTCGGTGGTCCGGTGGTCCGGGCGCGCCGGTGACCGGATGCGCCGTCGGATCCGTGGACATTCCTATCAGAGCCCGCGGTCGGGGCAGAACCGGCGGCCACTCCGGCGGGGCCGGCGGCCGTCGGTCAGCCGGCCGCGGAGCCGGTCGGTCCGCGGGCCGCGGAGCCGGTCGGTCCGCGGGCCGCGGAGCCGGTCGGTCCGCGGGTCGCGGAGTCCGTCGGCCCGTCAGCTCTCCGGTCCGTCGGCCGGTCAGCCGGTTGGTCAGCCGGTCCGTCAGTCCGAGGGCCCGGCCGCCAGCGCGGCGACGGCGTCCGCGATGCCCGGGACGGCGAACAGCCCGGCGAGGTCGCGCACGAGCCGCCCGGCCGGGCCGTCGGGGCGTTCCCCGGCGAAGAACCCGGCGAACTCGGCGGCCAGCGCGGGCTCGCGGGCGGCGGTCAGGGTCAGCGAGGCGACGAACTCCTGGACCAGGTGGAGCTGGAGCTCCTCCAGCGGCACCGAGCGCTCGGCCAGCCACTCCAGTGAGGTGATCTCGGCATTGGCGATCCAGGCGCGGACGGTGAGCCGCACGCCCGGGCTGGGCGAGGGGAGGGCCAGGTGCGCCAGGATCTGGTCGGCCGCGGCCTGCCGGACGTCGTCGATCACCGCGGTCGTCCCGGCGCTGGCCGCGACCGAGCCGCCGCGCAGCAGTGCGGCGAAGCCGGGGCCGTGGCTCTGCACGAAGTCCAGGTAGCGGCCCATCACCCGGTGGAGCCGGTCGGAGAGCGGGCCCTCGTGCGGCTCTTCGAACCGGCCGGCCAGCTCGCGCCCGGCCCGGCGCAGCGACTCCTCGTACAGCGCCTGCTTGCCCGGGAAGTAGTGGTAGACCAGCGGGCGGGAGGCCCCGGCGGCGGCCGCGATGTCGTCGATCGAGACCTCCTCCGGCGGGCGGCGGCTGAACAGCTCCAGCGCGACGGCGATCAGCTGCTCGCGCCGCTCGTCCACGCTCAGCCGACGGCGGGGCTTCTCACCGCCCTTGCCACCGCCCTTGCCCGCCGCGTCGCCCGCCGTCTTGGCCGCGCCCGTACCGCCGGCCGGCCCGGCGTCGGGGCCGGCGGTCCGGTCGCTGCTCCGGTCGGTGCTCCGGCGGGGGCGCGCGGACGGGGGCGACGCCGACGGCGTACGGGAGGCCATGCGCGCCACCCTATCCGGCCGCGCTATCCGCGCAGCTCGCGGTAGCGGCGGTACGCCTCCAGCCCGTCGGGGACGAACTCGTCGCGCGCCAGCCGCTCGTCCAGCTCCGCCGGGGTGAGCCAGGCGTGCCAGGCGACCTCGGACTCCTGCGGCGACACCGGGCCGTCCCAGCGGGCCTCGTACACGTCGCACCACCAGGAGAGCCCGCCGCCTCGGTACAGGAACTTGAACAGCGGCTGCGGCTCGATCCCGTGCACGCCGAGCTCCTCCTCGGCCTCCCGGACGGCGGCGCTCGCGTACGACTCGCCCGCGCCGACCACGCCGCCGACGAAGACGTCGTGCGCGCCGGGGGCGAACAGCTTGGTGTCGGTGCGCCGGTGCACGAAGATGCGCCCGGCCGGGTCGCGGACCAGGATGAAGACGCAGCGGTGGGTCAGCCCGTCCCGGTACACCTCCCCGCGGCGGGCGGTCCCGATCACCCGGTCGTGCTCGTCGACGACGTCCAGCAGCTCTTCGGCAGGGTTGGTCATGACGGACAGGTTAGGGTTTCCGGGCCCGGTTCGAACGCACCGAACGGAACTGCGCACGGACTCCGCACGGACTCCGGACACGGGCACGGTACGCATTCGGACGAGGCTGGGCGGCACGCGGTGGTGGAGATCTGGGGCGGGACGGCCGAGGGCTTCGAGCCGGTGCGCGACGCCTTCGCCCGCAACTTCCGGGAGTACGGCGAGCTGGGCGCGGCCTTCGCGCTGTACGTGCGCGGCCGCAAGGTGGTCGACCTGTGGGGCGGCGACGCCCGGCCGGAGGTCGGCGGGCGGCCCGCACCGGCCGTGCCGTGGACGGCCGACACCGCGCAGGTGCTGCGCTCGGTCACCAAGGGCCTGACCGCCACCACCGCGCTGCTGCTGGCCGACCGCGGGCAGCTCGACCTGGACGCGCCGGTCGCCTCGTACTGGCCCGAGTTCAAGGCGGCCGGCAAGGACCGGGTGCCGGTGAGCTGGCTGCTCTCGCACCAGGCCGGGGTACCCGCCCTGGACGTGCCGCTGCGCCTGGAGGACGTGCTGACCTGGGAGCGGGCGGCGGCGGCCGTCGCCGCCCAGGCGCCCGCCTGGGAGCCCGGCACCGCGCACGGCTACCACCCGTACACCTTCGGCTGGCTGGTCGGCGAGGTGGTCCGGCGGGTGAGCGGGCGGACCGTCGGGCAGTACTTCGCCGAGGAGATCGCCCGGCCGCTCGGCCTCGACCTGTGGATCGGGCTGCCGGCCGGCGCCGCCCCGCGGGTGGGCCGGCTGGTGGACCTGCCCGCGCCGGAGGCCGCCCGGACGGGGCCGAGCGGGCTGCGGCTGCGCCCCAAGCAGGCGGTGCGGGACGCCTACCAGGACCCGGCCTCGCTGACCGCCCGCGCCTTCGCCTCGGTGCGTCCCGGGGTGGACCTCAACGACCCGGCGGTCCAGGCCGCCGAGATCCCCGGCGCGGGCGGGATCGGCACCGCCCGTTCGCTGGCCCGGTTCTACGCGGCGCTGGTCGGCGCGGCCGACCGGCACGGCGGGGCCGGTGAGGTCCTGCCGGCGCTGTTCGGGCCGGAGCTGCTGGCCCGCGCGGTCGGCCCGGCGGTCAGCGGGCCGGACCGGGTGCTGATCGTCAACTCGACGTTCGGCCTCGGCTTCTTCCGGCACGGCCCGACCTCGCTGATGGCCTCGCCGGCCAGCTTCGGCCACCCGGGCCGGGGCGGCTCGCTCGGCTTCGCCGACCCCGACCTCGGGCTGGGCTTCGGCTACGTCACCAACGGCATGCAGCCCGGGGTCACGGGCGACGTCCGCTCGCGGAACCTGATCCGCGCGGTGCGCGGCTGCCTCGGGCTGCCCGCCTGAGGGCCGGACCCTAGGCCTGGCCGGTCTCGAAGCGCGAGATCTTCCCGTGGTCGACGGTGAAGCGCCAGGCGGTGCGCATCTCGCCCCAGGTGTCGTTGCTGTAGTTGGCGATCAGCGCGTGCCCGCCGTCGGACTCGGACTGGACGTCCATGTGGCCGCGGCTGGAGAAGATCTCGCGCTCGGTCCAGTCGTCGACGTCGCGGTCGGAACCGTCGTCGGACATGGTCGCGTCGGGGGTGAGCAGATCGCGGAAGGCGGTCCGGTCGCCGGAGTTGACCGCGGCGACGAAGGCGCGGACGGCCGGGTCGGACAGCTTGGCGACGGCGATGGTCATGGGGTCTCCCAGGGGGACGAGGGATAGGGACCTCCTGTTTATTGCGTCGCCCGGGCGTGTCCGGGAATGTCGGCGGCGCGTCGGAGATTTTCCATTTTCGTGTGCTTAGATCCGCTATGGGCGATTTGCACGGAGAAGGGAGCCCCCGTATGGGTCCGGCCGAACTGCTCGTCCTGACGTTCCCGCAGCAGACCATCACCGTCGAGGCCGCCGAAGCGCTCGCCAAGCTGCGCACCGGCGGCGACGTCCGGGTGATCGACTCGCTGGTGGTGACGCGGCACCCGGAGGGCGAGGCGACGTACGGAGAACTCGCCGACTTCGAGCACCTGCGCGGCGTCGTACCGGACGGGAGCGCCGAACTGCCGCTGATCGGACCGGAGGACGCCCAGGAGGCGGCCGAGTTGCTGGCGCCGGGGACGGTGGCGCTGCTGGTGCTGATCGAACACGTCTGGGCGCAGGAGACCGCCGAGGCGCTGCGCGCGATCGGCGGGCGGATCGCCTCGGGCGTCCGGATCCCGCCGGAACACATCGACGAGGCCGTTCGCGCCGCCGAGGCGCACCGCGCGGCCGGGAAGTGAGGACGCCATGTTCCGACCTCTGCGCCCGATCCGCCCGGTGGGGGTGACGCGGCCGGTGGGCGCGCCCCTGGTGCGCGGTCTGGTGGTGGGCGGTGCCGCGTACGCGGCCGGCCGCGGTGCGGCCGACCGGCGCCGGGGTGAGCAGGACCAGAGCGAGGCGATCGCCGCGTTGCAGGCCCAGGTGGCCGCCCCGGCGGGAACGGCCGCACCGGCCGTCGCGGTCGTCGCGGCTGCGCAGCCGGGGCAGGCCGCGTCCGCCGTGCCCGCCGCGTCCGGCCTTCCCGCCGTGCCCGCCGCGTCCGGCCTTCCCGCCGTGCCCACCGCGTCCGGCCTTCCCGCCGTGCCCACCGCGTCCGGGCTTCCCGCCGCGTCCGCCGGGGCGCCGGACCTCGCGGACAAGCTCGCCGATCTGGGCCGGATGGCCCAGCAGGGCCTGCTCACCCCTGAGGAGTTCGCGACCGCCAAGGCGCGGCTGCTCGGCGGGTGAGCTCGGGAGAAACGCGGCCGGGCGCCCCGCCCGGGTGCCCGGCCGCGGACCACGGGGAGTGGTAACTGTCTCTTATACACAAATCCCAGCCCA